>CANREG010000048.1 GCA_947629565.1 uncultured Lachnospiraceae bacterium | reverse complement strand
TATTGCAGATTTCCCTTAAAATCAAGGTTTTTATTAAAATTTAGCGATAAAAAAACAGGTAGTTTTTGACACTACCTACTTTTCATGGAGGGTTAATTTTATGAATATAGCGGAAAGGAAAATTACAGTAAAAGATTTGGTTACGAAATCTAACCTGCCAGCAAGCGATTATGTAATAAATCCTTATGTGGGCTGCCCCCATGCTTGTAAATACTGCTATGCTTGCTTTATGAAACGCTTTACAAATCATAGTGAAGAATGGGGAGATTTTATTGATATAAAATTGTGCGATAAACCAATAAGCAGTAAAAAATTGCAGGGTAAATCAGTTTTCCTTTCGTCAGTGACGGACTGCTACAATCCTTTTGAAGAAAAGTATAGGAATACACGAGGGATATTAGAGCAATTAGTTTCGATAGATTGTGAATTGAACATCTCAACGAAGTCACATTTAATTTTACGGGATATTGATTTATTAAAGCAATGTAAGAATTTAAAAGTGTCTGTATCAATTAACACCTTAGATGAACAATTTAGAAAAGATATGGATAATGCCAGCAGTATCTCTGAACGGCTTGAGGTATTGCGAATATTACATACGAATGGAATTTATTCTGTTTTGTTTATGTCACCTATCTTCCCAAAAATAACGGATTTCAAGGCAATCGTTGATAACAGTAAGGACTTTGTAGATGAATATTGGTTTGAAAACTTGAATTTGAGAGGAAGTTATAAACAGACGATACTTAATTATATAAACAATTTCTATCCCCAATTCATGGAGTTATATAATGATATATATATAAATGGAAATATGGAATATTGGAACGAACTGGCGATTGAAATTGAGAGATATTGTAATAAACATTCGATAAAACATATCAATTATTTTTATCATAAAGATTTGGTTCAAGCTAAAGATAAGCTATAACAAAGCCAACCTTGAACGTGTGGAGCAGAACGAGGGCAGACAGCAGGCAGTTAGCAGAACTAAGCGGAGGCAGGAAGAAATTTAATGAAAATGTGATAGGAAAATAGGCGTGATTGTTGTAGAATGTTAGTGAAACAAGTCGGGATTTTTTAGTTGGAGGAATAACTTTGAAAGAAATTATAAAGAGAAGAAGCATACGAAAATATAAAGCTAAAGATGTTAGCAAAAAAGATATAGAACAAATACTTAAAGCAGGGGTTTATGCTCCATCAGCAAAAAACAGGCAACCTTGGAAATATTATGTATATACAGGCGACAAAAAAGGTAAGCTGTTAGACCATATGGAATCTGGGTTGATAAGAGAACGCAATGGCAATAAACTTCTTCCAAATTCACAATACGGTTTACCAGACGCTTTTAATACGTTAAGAATAATGAGAGAAGCTCCTGTGCTGATTGTTATTGAAAATACAAACGGAATATCACCATATGTTGAGATAGACGCAGATGATAGGGTGACGGAAATATGTGATACATTGTCAATCGGTGCTTCTGTTCAGAATATATTATTAACAGCAACAGAGTTAGGATATGGTACATTGTGGATAGCAAATACTTGTTTTGCGTACAACGAATTAGTAGATTTCATTGATATAAAGGGGCAGTTAGTTGGAGCTATTTCTTTGGGAATTGCAAATGAAACTCCTGCGTCAAGACCAAGAAAAGATTTTGTAGATGTCGTGGAATTTCGATAGCTTGAAATTCTTGTTTCAATAGCTATTACCACAATCACAACTAAATAGCAACACAGCGCAAGGGCGGTTATGAACGTGAAGTTTGTAGCCGTCTTTTTTGTTTGGAAAGGAGCAGAGAATGAAGAAAGCGAATATCACTGATCTATCTGCGTAAAGTGGAGAAATTTCTTTGCAATGGGACAGCTTTGTGGTATACTTAGGGTTATAGATGTGTACATATAGAGGGTGAATGCATATGAAAAAGATTTTATTGATTGACGATAGTATGATTCAGCATAGGATTATGAAGGTGCTGTTAAAGGATAAGTATGAGCTTTTAATGGCGGACTCCGGCTTGGAAGGGGTTAAGATTGCTGTCCGGGAACGCCCGGATGTTATTTTGCTTGATTATGACATGCCTGTTTTAAGTGGAAAAGAGACCTTCCGGAAGTTGCAGGAGCATGAGGAGTCAAGGGATATTCCTGTGCTTTTTCTCACCGGGGTAAGTGACAAGGGAGAAGTGGAGGAGGTCTTAAAGCTGCGTCCAAGAGGGTATCTCTTAAAGCCTGTGGAACAGAACCGGCTTTTAGAGGCCATTGAAAAGGTACTTTCCTAAGTCTTTTTTGTCCGGAGCGATAAGAGACGGGGCGGGAGTATTATGCGATTGTCAGAGGTGGCAAAGAATTGTCAGCGGCGGCAAGAGGATTGCCAGAGGCGGCAAAAAGATTGTCAGAACAGGGATAAAGGAGAAATAAGTAGAGAATGCAGGATAAAGAAGAGATTAGAATCGAAAAACTTATGCTGTTGTTTTATTTGATATACAGTCTGATTATGACAGGCATTATCCTTAAACTCGGCCTGTCTGTCTGGCTTGCCCTTTTCATTATATTCAGCTGGATTTTTGGAATGGTGCTTTCCTGGTCTAAGGTAAAGGATTATATATTCCGGGCATATGCCATGACCTGTCTTATGCAGATGAGTATCATACTCTGGTCAATCTGTACGGAAAGTCTGACCATGACGGTTCCGGTACTGTTGCTGCTGGCCGTGATGCTGGTGTTTTACGGGATTCCCGAGATTGTCTATATTCCTGCAATCGTTTCCGTTTTTATCGTAGTATATCATCTTTTAATCCGGCAGACGGTGGACTTATCTTCTGACCGGAAGATTCTCCAGACAATTTTAGAGGTTGTCTGCGTCTTTTTAATTGAACACGTGATTTTTCTTTTAAATAAAACCCGATTAGAGGGATTAGAGCAGCAGAGGCAGATTATTGAAACCCTGAAAGAGGCGGAGAGCAGCAAGGACGATTTTATGGCCAATGTCAGCCACGAAATCCGCACGCCGATTAATACCATATGCGGTATGAGTGAGATTATTCTGCGGGAGGAGTTAGAGGACCAGGTCCGGGCGGATGTATTTAGTATTCAGACTGCGGGCCGCAACCTACAATCCATTGTCAGTGATGTGCTGGACTTTACGGAGATGCAGTCTGGAAAAATGACGGTGTTAGAGGAGACCTATAATATTACCTCTACCATTAATGATGTTATCAATATGTCCATGGCCCGTAAAAATGAGCGTCAGCTTGACCTGATTGTGGATTGCGACGCCAATCTGCCAAGCGGCTTAATCGGTGACGAACAGAAGATACGGCGCGTCATTATGAATCTGGTAAACAATGCGTTGAAATTTACGGTGGAGGGCTGCGTAACCACTATTATCAGTGCGAGAAAAACGGAATATGGCATTAATTTAATGGTCCGCGTGAAGGACACCGGTATCGGCATGAAGAAGGAGAGCATAGAAAAGTTATTCAACAATTTCAATCAGGTAGATACCAAGAGAAACCGGCAAAAGGAAGGTATCGGTTTGGGACTTGCGATTTCCCAGGCGTTAGTGGATGCCATGGGCGGTTTCATCAGCGTGTCCAGTGAGTACGGAAAGGGAAGCGACGTCCAGTTCGTCATTCCCCAGAAGGTGTCAGATTCGACTCCCATTGCGGCGGTTAAGGAGAGGGAGCGGGTTAATGTGGCAATCTATGTGGATATGGAGCATTACGACCGGCCGGAGGTCAGGGAGGCCTACAGCCAGGTTATCTTCCATATGATCGCCCAGCTCAAGGTAAAATGCCATGTGTGCCAGAACCTTCCGGAATTGAAACGGCGGGCGGAGCGGGAGACATTCACCCATATATTTATCAGTATCGAAGAATATGAAGAGGATAAGGATTATTTTGACAATATGTCAGAGAATACGAAGATTATTGCCATATTGGAGAGGTACAATGACATGCGCATTGCCAATCCAAAGATTCAGCGGATGTTCAAGCCGTTTTTTATCCTGCCAATTGTCATGGCGTTAAACGACGAGAAACTCATTCAGGGCGTGGACGCCAATTATTATTTCCAGGGCAAATTCATGTCGCCGGATTCCAATGTGTTGGTTGTGGATGACAACCTGATGAATATCCGGGTATTAGAAGGTCTGTTGAAGCCTTACAGGATTAAGGTTTCCATTGCCACCAGCGGAGCCGAGGCGTTAGAGAAGATTGAAAATATGAGCTATGATGTAATCTTTATGGACCATATGATGCCGGAGATGGACGGGATTGAGACATTGCAGAGAATCCGTCAGAAGCAGGGCAATTATTTTAAGAAGGTGCCGATTGTGGCGGTTACTGCAAATGCGGTAGGCGGAATGCGGGAAGTTTTCCTAAATGAAGGATTCCAGGACTTTATTGCAAAGCCCATAGAGATTTCCGTGTTAGAGCGGGTGCTCAGAAGAGTGCTTCCGCAGGAAAAGCTGATACCGGTAGAGGAGGAAGACGAAAAAAAGGAGGAAAAGGTGCAGGAAGAATCTGTAGAGAAGAAAGCAGAGGAAAAAGAAAGTGCTGCGAAAGAAAAGCAGCAACGGTATACGGATTTGCCGGAGGACAGCTTTAACGAGGAAATGGGGCTTCGGTATTGCGGAACCCCTGAGGATTATATAGAGATTTTGTCCCTGACCGGAGAAGCGGGCTGGGATGACCGGAATAAGATTAAAGCATTTTATGAGGAAAAGGACTGGAAGAATTATATTCCGCTGGTTCATGCGGTGAAGAGTACCATGCTAAGCATCGGCGTGGAAAAATTATCTTCCATGGCCAAGGAACTGGAATTAGCCGGTAAGAGCGGAAATATGGACTACATTGAAGAACACCATATGGAAATGATGGAGGAATATGCAAGGATTTTGAAGCTGATACAGGAAAGCGCTGTGGTAAATCCCAAGGAGAAAGAGGAAGAAATGCTGGGGTTAGAGGAATTGCAGGAAGGGGATCTTGACCGGTTGGCTTTGGAATTTGAGGATGCGGCCTTCGCCGCTGAACAGGACCAGATGATTTTTCTTGCGCAGCGCCTGTTGAAATGCAGTTTTAAAGGAAAGCCGTTAAAGCCGATGATGGAGCCGGTAATGCATAAGATTAAAACGTCTGATTATCTGTCGGAAGCGGAAACGGTGGCAAGATTAAAGGATAAGATTAAAGAGGAAACCGGACAGGCATGATGTGTGAAGACGGAGTTTATGAGCAAGATAGCAGGCAGGACCGACGGACGAAGAAACGGAGAAAATGGACAGGCAGGACCGACGGATGAAGAAGCAAAGCAAAATAAGCAGGCAGGCTTGAAGGACGAAGAAGCAGAGCAAATAAACAGGCATGCCGGTCAATAGAGTTGGATACAGGTATGCTTGATAAGAAAGAGAGAAAAGGGTTGTCAGAAAAAGGCCGTTAATCGGAAGGAGGTGTGACAAGGATGCTGGAGAAGATACTGAATCTAATATATAAGGGTGCAAGAGATATCCGGGAACGGTTATTCCGGCTGATTTTGGTTATGACGCTGATTGTGTGCGTGATTGCCATACTGGCCGGTTTGCAGTTAGAAAATCCCCTGTTAAACGCCCTTCCTATCCTTGGCCTGATGCTGGTGGTCATGATTGCCATACTGGCGACCTTCCGGTTTCACAAAGTGGATTTCGCCGCCATGATTTTTGCCTTAATTGTGGTATGCGGGATTTTTCCCTTTGTGTTTTTTGCAAGTGGGGGAATTAACGGCGGGGCAACGGTCTGGTTTGTATTGGGACTTCTCTATATCTTCATTATGTTCCGGGGCGTAAAGTTGTATGTGTTTATTACGCTGGCTATGGTATCGGATTTTGCAACCTATCTGTATGCCTACAGACATCCGGAACTGATTATATCTTTAGGCTCCCAGCTGAATGTATATTATGACTCCCTGTTTGCAGTGGTAATCGTGGGAATTGCGGTAGGCGTAATTATGCGGTATCAGATAAGCTCTTATGAGCGGGAGCGGGAACGCACGCTGAAGCAAAAGGATGAGATGGAAAAAATGAGCAAATCCAAGGATGCGTTCTTTGCGAATATGAGCCATGAAATCCGGACGCCTATCAATACGATTATTGGCCTGAATGAAATGATTTTAAGGGAGGAAATCTCTGACGAGGTGGCAGAGGACGCCAGTAAAGTGCAGACAGCCAGTAAGATGCTGTTAGCGCTTATTAATGATATTCTCGATTTTTCCCAGATCGAAAGCGACCATATGTCCATTGTTCCGGTCGCTTATAAGACAAAAGAGGTTTTTGACGAGGTTGTGGGATTATTGCAGCTTCGGATGAGTGAGAAAAATCTTGCCTTTCTGGTGAATATTGACAGCGAACTGCCTTCGGAGCTTATGGGGGATGAGGTGCGGATTAAGCAGATTTTAATCAATCTGCTGACGAATGCCGCCAAATATACCCAGAAGGGATCGGTTACGCTGGATGTGCGGGGAGAACTGTTAGACGAGGGGCAAAAAGTAAGACTTACCATGTCTGTAACCGATACAGGAATAGGTATCCGGAAGGAAGATCTGGAATCCCTGTATGATTATTTTAAGCGGGTTGACCGGGAGAAGAACCGAAGGATTGAGGGAAGCGGTCTTGGGCTATCCATTACCAAGCAGTTGGTAAGCCTGATGGGGGGAACCCTGACCGTAGACAGCATTTACCGGAAGGGTTCCATTTTTACCGTAACATTAGAGCAGCCTGTGGTGGACGGCAAGCCGATTGGCAATGTCAATTATCTGCGGAAGATTCAGGGCAGAGACCGGCAGCATTACAAGCAGAGTTTTGAGGCGCCGCTTGCCAAGGTTTTGGTGGTGGACGACAACGACACCAATCTGCTGGTGATTACCAAACTGTTGAGGGCAACAAAGGTGCAGATTGACACGGCAAAGAGCGGGGAGGAATGTCTGGAATGTCTTGCCAAAAAGTCATATCATGTGGTGCTTCTTGACAGCATGATGCCGGGCATGAACGGTGAAGATACCCTAAAGGCAATCCGGCGCATGGAAAGCATAGGACGGCAGACGCCGGTGATTGTGGTGACGGCTAATGCGACAGCCGCTGACAAACAGCGCTATCTGGATTTGGGTTTTGACGGTTATCTGGCAAAGCCGATTGACGGCATACTGTTAGAGGCGGAGGTTCTCAAATTCCTGACGGAGGACTTAATTGAGTACCGGATTGATGCGGAGGAGAGCAGTGCGGCTACGGCGAAAGCCGTTTTGCGGCGCAAGCGCAAGAAGATACAGATTACGACGGACTGCGTATCAGACCTGCCTAAGAGTTATATTGAAAGATATGATATCAAGATGATTTATTGTTACATTAATACCGGAGACGGAACCTTCCGGGATACCATAGAGATTGATTCGGATAATCTGGCAAGATATCTGTCCCATCCCGGAAACTGGGCGTTAGCTGTGGCGGCTCCTGTGGAGGAATACGAAAATTTCTATGCGGAAACCTTAGCGGAGGCGGAGGAGGTCATTCATATTTCTCTGGCGGAAGGCGCAGGCGGCGGATATAAGTCGGCGGCAACGGCAGCGGAGGGCTTTGACCATGTCCATGTGATTGATGCGGGACATATATCCGGCGGGCAGGGGCTTCTTGTCATGATGGCCTGTCAGTTATTACAGGAGGGCTGCAATCAGGTGGATGTGCTTTGCCGGGAGATTGAACAGCGGAGAAAGCAGATTGAGACCACATTTTTAATGCCGAACATACACAGCTTTTCGGCCAGCGGGCATGGTTACAAATTGCTTAATTATGTCTTTGACCTGTTCAATGTACATCCGGTTATCCAGTTGCACCAGAGCTATATCCGGGTAATCGGATTTAAAACCGGCAATATCGGGCGCGCAAGAAAACGCTATGCCAAGATGATACTGAAAAAGAAGAACCGCATTGATAAACGGGTGGTATTTATTACCCATGCAAGCTGCAGCATCAAACAGCAGCAGGAATTTGTGGAAGAAATCTTAAAGATTGTACCTTTTGAAAATGTCATATTAGAGAGGGGCTCTGTGGCTGGTTCTAGCAACAGCGGTTTGGGGACTATCGGAGTTGCTTTTCTCTGGAAGACAGAGGAGAAGGGGCATGACCGGGTGTAGGTTTTTGACTGCTTTGTAATGTCCGGGCAGGGAAGGACAACGAAAGGCACGACTGTGTATAGATTTTGACTGCCTTGAAGGGAGAGAGGATATAGATGAAAAAAGGATATCGGCTAATGGTCTTTGGAAGTCTGGCGCTTATGATGATTTTCGGTGCCGGGAAAGCGGTTTTTGCCGCCGGCACAAAGGAAGAACGGGCGGCGGAGATCTTAAAGCATATGAGCTGGAAGGAAAAGGTTGCGCAGATGTTTGTGGTGGCTGCGCCAAAAAGCAACGCCGCCCAAGTGCAGAAGAAATATCAGTTTGGAGGGTATGTATTTTTTGCCAATGATTTTAAGGGGCGCACGCCAGGACAGGCAAAGGCCATGATTTCCAAAATCCAGAAGCAATCGAAAATTAAGATGATAATGGCGGTAGATGAAGAAGGGGGGACAGTTACCAGGGTTTCTTCTTTTTCTGCTTTTCGTAAAAGGCGTTTTGATTCTCCAAGGAATGTATTTGCCAGGGGTGGATATTCGGCCATTGTCAAGGATACAAAGGAAAAGGATAAGCTGTTAAGGAGCATAGGCCTGAACACAAATTTTGCGCCGGTGGCGGATGTGGCATATAAGAGTTCGGATTTTATATATAAGCGGAGCTTTTCTACAAATGCCAGGTCGGCTTCTAAGTTTATACAAAAGACAGTAAAGCAGATGAAAAAGGATAAAGTGCTGAGCACGTTAAAGCATTTTCCGGGATATGGAGGCAACGGCGATACGCATACGGATGTCATCCGGGATAAGCGCGCCTTAGATACATTTGAGAAAAGGGACCTTCTGCCTTTTGGCGCAGGAATCAAATCCGGGTGCGATATGATTATGGTCAGTCACAACATTGTGGAATGTTTTGATAAAGACAATCCGGCGTCTGTTTCTGAAGAGGTGCACAGGTATCTCAGGGAGGACATGGGCTTTGAGGGAGTGATTATTACCGATTCTCTGTCTATGGCAGGCGTGGCCGGGTATTACGGCAGCAGTGGGCAGGTAGCTGTAAAAGCGGTACAGGCAGGAAATGATATTTTGTTGAGCACAAGCTATGGTGGGCAATACAAAGCAGTGTACGCCGCATTAAAGAAGGGGCAAATTAAGAAAAAGCAGGTAAATGAATCAGTAAAGCGCATTTTGCTGATGAAATTAAACAGCGGGATTATAAAATAATATGATTTTTTGCAGAGAGTGTGATAAAATGTCAACTGAAAAATGAGCGGCGATAGGGAGGTTTTGATTATGGATGAATGGAAGGAGCCGGAAACGGAACTTTCCCAATTTGTGGAGACAACTCTGTTAGACAGTTTTATGAAAATCGCCAGAGTGAATCTGTTGACCGGAGAATATAAATTTTTAAAAATGGAAAAGGTATTGCAGGATGTAGGATTTTCGGGCATTACCAGTATATATGATTACATCAGGAAGCAGGTGGAGGATAATTTGATCCATTCCCAGTACGCAGGGGATTATCTGAAATTTTCAAACCCGGAGTATGTCCAGTCCAGAGTGTTTGGCGGTGAGAGGCGGATTGTCCAAAGTTATACGAGAAAAGCGGGAGACAATTATATGTGGGCGACATTCGGCATTGTTGCGCCAAGGGGATGCAGCCCGGAAAACCCGTGGGCGGTCTTCACCTGGCGGGAAGCGGATACGGATACGACCACCATGGTGGACGCCTTGTCTACGCTTTCTGTCATTTATTATAAAATCTTAAAAATCAATCTGACAAAGGACGCCTATGAGTGCGTCAAGGTAGATAAGCAGGAGTTAGAGATAAGCAGGTATCACAGGATTTCCGAATGGTGGAATGATTTTGTGGACAGGGGAAATGTGTATGGGGAGGATGAAGAAGTCTACCGGCAGTTTACCGATATAACCAGCCTCAGGGAATATTTTAAGGAGGAGCAGACCAGATTGAGCTGCCGTTACCGGAGAAGGATCGGCGGGGAATTTCGATGGGTGCAGATGGATTTAGTTCCCAGTATTGAGTACAGGGACGATGATCAGGTGTTGATTTTATATGTAAAAGATGTGCATGAGGAATATATGATGGAGCTTCGGGCCAGGGAGGAGCTGGTGGACAGCTATAATCGGGACGCCCTGACCATGCTCTACAACCGCCACAAGTATAACAGCGATCTGGAAAAGCTGCAGAAGGGAGAAAGCGAAAGCCTGACCTGTCTGTATGTAGACCTCAACGGGCTCCACGAACTGAATAACCAGCTGGGGCATGAAAAGGGCGATAATATGCTTTGCAGCGTGGCGGACGCTTTGCGGAAGTATTTTCCGGAGGAGATGGTATACCGGATCGGGGGCGACGAGTTTGTCATGCTCAGCACCCGGCTGTCCAAGGCAAGTGTGGAGAGAATTTTAGCGGAGGTCCGCAGAGACCTGTTGCAGGATCATTATGAGATATCCGCAGGCATAGAAAGCGGTATGAGGGAGCTTGCCGTTTACAAGGTTGTAGGGGCCGCCGAGCTTGCCATGCGGGCCGATAAGGAGAAATTTTACAAGGAAGACGGCGGACGGAGGAGAAAGCGGGCGGTCAATGAGGAATTAGAGCAGATGCTTAAGGAAAAGCAGGATGCGGAGACCTTTTTGAAGCTGATTGCCACCAAGTTTGCCGGAGTATATTTTGTGAATATGAAGACGGATACCCTGCGTCATATCTATATACCGGATTATTTTGAACTGTTGTTAGAGGAGACGGATTTTTGTTACAGCAAGGCGCTTAAGCTGTATGTGGAGCGGTTTGTAAGGGCGGAGTATCAGCAGAATTTTTTTAAGCTCCTTGACTATGACGACCTGTTAGGCAGATTGCAGCGGGAAGAAATGGTGCAGTTTCCTTATCAGAAAGTGGACGGTACTTCTATGAATCTGCGTATCATCGGCGCATCGGTAAAGGAACAGCAGGAAACTATCTGGATCTTTTTAGATGAAATGAAGGGATTGTAGGAAAGTTCCGGGCAGGGAAAGCGTAAGCTATGGTATATGCAGATACATATAATATGGTAAAATCAGGAGGCAGTATGTATTCCAATAATATTCTTGAGGCGGTAGGGAATACCCCTTTAATCAAATTAAACCGCATGACGGGACCGGAGGATGCGGATGTTTTTGTCAAATATGAGGCGGTCAATATCGGCGGTTCGGTAAAAACCCGGACGGCGCTTAACATGATTGAGGCGGCGGAGCGGGCAGGAAAATTAAAGCCGGACTCCATTATCTGCGAGCCGACCAGCGGCAATCAGGGAATCGGACTGGCGCTTGTGGGGGCAGTCAAGGGATATCAGGTCATTATTGTTATGCCGGATTCCGTAAGTGAGGAACGGCATATGTTAGTCAGGCAGTACGGCGCTAAGGTGGTGTTAATCCATGATGAGGGAGATATCGGCAAGGCAGTAAACGACTGTCTGGAATACGCTCTTAAGTTAGCGGAGAGTAACCCAAAGGTTTTTGTGCCCCAGCAGTTTGAAAATCCGGATAATCCGGCTGTCCACTATGAAAAGACGGCAAGAGAAATTATAGAGCAGATGGGAGAACTTACCATTGACGGTTTTTGCTCCGGCTATGGCAGCGGCGGCACCATTACCGGAATAGGACGGGCGTTGCGGGAGCATAATCCGAAGGTACATATTGCAGTGCTTGAGGTGGAAAACGCGCCGGCTTTGTTAGGCGGCCCTATCGGCACGCATTTCCAGCAGGGAATCGGGGACGGCTTTGTGCCTGCCAATTTTGACACAGGCATATATGACGAGGTAATGATTGTGAGCGATGAACAGGCCCTTGGTACGGCGCGCCGCCTGGCAAGGGAAGAGGGAATGTTGACCGGAATCTCTGCGGGAACCAATGTATGGGGCGCCTTACAGCTTGCGAAAAAACTTGGCCGGGGAAAGAATGTGGTATGCATAGTGCCGGATACGGGCGAGCGCTATTGCTCCACCATTTTGTTTGACACAAGCGGAAAGGGAGAAGCTGGCGATGAAGGAATATAGGTTTTACGGCTGGGAGAAGGCGGATATAAAGGATAAAAATGGTCTGACGCCTAGGGATTATTATGACATTTTGTTAAGTATCTGGTGTGCGGATACCTGCGCGCCCCGGATGCGGGAGGAGTGGAGCGCAGATAATCCCACTCTCGGACAATGCTCCATTACCGCATTTTTGATGCAGGATATTTTCGGCGGCAGGGTGTATGGAATCCTTCGGCCCGGCGGAAATTACCACTGTTTCAATGTGGTGGGGGACTGCGTGTTTGACCTGACCAGCGAGCAGTTTGGGGACGAGACGCTGGACTATGAAGATTGCCCGGAACAGTTCCGCGAGGTGCACTTTGCCAAGGAGGAAAAGCGGCTACGCTATGAGTATCTGCGCGGGCAGCTTTTGGACAGGAGTCCTTTTGAGGGATAGATAGTTTAAGGATGATTGCACAATGGGAAAAAGTATATTTGAAGTAATGGAAGAAAAACAGATAGCGGTGGGAAACGGCACTGTTTATTATTGGGTAAGTTATGGAGGCTTTAAGACAACGCTTTTCTTTCTGCATGGTCTTACGGCAGACCACACTCTATTTGAGAAACAGATTCCTGCATTTATAAAACGGTATAATATCATCTGCTGGGATACTCCCGCACATGGGAAATCCCGTCCATTTGATTTTACATATGCGCTTGCTGCACAGTGCATAAAGGCAATATTGGATAAGGAACAGATTAAGGAGTCCGTTTTTGTCGGGCAGTCCATGGGCGGTTTTCTTGTGCAGGCTTTTATGAAACGGTATCCGCAGATGGCAACAGGTTTTATCGGGATTGACACCTGTCCGTTTGGACTGGATTACTACTCAAAAGTAGACTGTTGGTGCCTTAGACAGATAGAATGGATGTCTATGTGTTTTCCCGAAAAACTGTTGAGAAAATCTCTTGCAAAGTCATGTACCCGCACGAGGGATGCATATGAAAGTTATTTTGCCTCTCTGCGGCCTTATTCAAAAAAGGAGCTGTGTCATCTCATGGGGGTTGTTTACGTCGGATTTCTTAAAGAAAACTGCGACCTTGAAATTACCTGTCCCACGCTTATTTTAGTGGGGCAGTATGACAGAACGGGAAAGGTGAAGCAGTATTGCAGAGAATGGGCGAAACGGACAGGATTTCCACTACAGATTATTTCCGATGCCGCCCATAATGCAAATTATGATAACAGCAAGTCAGTGAATGAGAAAATTGAGTTGTTTTTGCAGAAAATTGATAAAAAATGGAATGAGTATAAAGGTAAGTAGGATATTGTATGAGGAGATTGTAAATAGTGAAAAAAATTGTTTTTATAGATAGTAAATTAACGCTATCAAAATAGCTTTACTCCTTGATAAAATGCAATATTAGGCATATAATAATATTGAAAACAACTGCAAAACAACTACTATTTGAAGTGAAAACGGAGGTGTACTATGGCAGAACAGGTATTGATTCAGTTTCGTGCAGATAAAAAATTAAAACAGGAAGTGACGGAGATTTACGAATCTCTTGGAATGGATTTACCTACGGCATTGCGTATGTTTATGAATAAAAGTAAGATGGTTAAAGGAGTGCCGTTTGATGTGAGGCTTCCGGAGAATACGGTAACAAGGGCAGAAGCAATGAAAGCTTTTGAAGATTTGCGTGCACAGACTGCAGATCTTCCGGAAATGACCTTAGAGGAAATCAATGCAGAAATATCTGCGACCAGGGCAGAAAGAAGACAGGGGTAGCGGAATGATATGGATGATATGGTTTTTTATGAGGTAGCTATGGAAAAGCGGGATGAAGATGAAATTTAATAACCAAAAACAGCCAGAAAATCAATCGCAAAAAAATACGATTGATTTTCTGGCCGTTTTTGCGTATAATATAAGCAGTAAAATTGGAGGAAGCCCAGTGTATGCGTGAAACAAAAACCACAGAGTTCAAAGAAAAGATTACCAATACATTTTTAAAAACAGTAAGCGCCTTTTCAAATTATGATGGAGGAGAAATCTTTTTTGGCATTGATGACAATGGCAATATCAAAGGACTGCCGGATGTAAAACAAGCCTGTATGGAAATCGAAAACAAAGTGAATGACGGTATTACTCCGCAGCCTGATTACACACTGGAATTGCAGAATAATGACAGAACGATAAAAATGACCGTAAAAAGTGGGCTTCAAAAACCATATTTATATAAATCAAAAGCATACAAACGAAATAATACTGCGACAATAGAGGTTGACACGCTGGAGTTGTCAAGGCTGATCTTGGAAGGGAAAAATATCAGATTTGAAGAATTGCCATGTGAAGATCAAGAACTGACATTTGATACTTTATGTCAAAAACTAAAGGAATGTATTCAGATTGAAACTTTTAATCAGGATACCTTGAAAACGATGAATTTATATAACAGCGCCATTGGATATAATAATGCTGCCGGTATTTTGGCGGATAAAAATCATTTTCCGGGAATTGATATTGTGAAGTTCGGCGAAAATATCAGTGTGATTCATAAGAGAGCAACATTTGATAAGATATCTATTTTGGCGGTATATGAAAAAACATTAGAGGTATTCAGAGATTATTATCAATATGAAGAAATACAAGGCGCCGACAGAAGGAAGGTAGAAAAAATACCGGAAGCCGCATTCAGAGAAGCAATTGCAAACGCATTGATTCATAGAGTTTGGGATGTGGAATCACAAATAAAGGTTTCAATGTTTGATGACAGAATAGAAATTATTTCTCCGGGAGGATTGCCATTTGGAATCACAGAAGACGAATATTTAGCGGGGAAAATTTCCGTTTTAAGGAATAGGAATTTGGCAAATGTATTTTACAGATTGGGACTTGTTGAAATATTCGGTACGGGAATTATACGAATAAAACAGCTTTATGAAGAAGGATTAAAACAGCCGGATTTTGAATTGTCGGAAAATACAATTAAGATGGTGCTCCCGGTTTTTGAGAAAAACCTGAATTTAACGGAGGACGAAAGAAAAATATATAAGATTTTAAGCAAGACAATGTTGAAATCAATCAGCGAAATTGCTCCTTATGTTGAGTTTGGAAAATCAAAAACAACACAATTATTAAAAGAGATGGGTAAAAAAGGTGTTGTGAAAATTGAAGGCAGGGGAAGAGGTACTAAGTACGTGATAAAATAATCAATATGACAAAGAATTATGTTTTATCCGCGAATAAGTGAAATTCTTCCTTGGTTAGCCCCATATCTAATGCCCTATACATGAAACGAGCGGCAATAGAAGAATAAGGCTTCCATTTTTTACATTTTCTCTGAATGGATTCTTTTGACACATCATCTGTTTTATACAGCCACTTGTAGCTTTGCAAAAAAGCAACATCTTCTATAGGCAAAATATCTGCGCGGTTAAGCACGAAGATTAAATACATTTTTGCCGTCCATTGTCCTATTCCTTTTATTGCTGTCAGTTGCTTTATTACATCATCATCTTTTAAATTGGGTAATTGATCCAGTATAAGTTGACCGGTTGTAACTGCCTGGGTTAGAGAACGTATGTATCTGACCTTTGAAGATGAAGTACCCGTGCCGCGTATCTCTTCGTCTGAAAGCTTGCTGATAGACTCAGGAGTAATATGCCCCAAACATAGCTCTGAAAGACGGCCATGTATTTTTGCCCCGGCTTTTATGGAAAGCATTTGTTCTATTATTTCGTGTATCAGGAATGCATATCCATCATCATGAGTGGAATAGGTGATTTCGCCAACCATATCAATTACCTTTGCAAGTCGTTTGTCTTTTGAACACAGATACATTACCTGCGGCGTTTGCTTGTTCAACGTAACTTCCATGTTATACACACTTCTTTCTTGAGATATATGAAATTAATTATATCAGAAATGCACGGAATTTAATACAATAAAACGTAAAAATGGCTTTACCCACAGTGTGAAGAAAATATGTGCAATTTAGGAGGATATATGATACAATCAAATATGTATTGCCCGCTTTATGGCCGGGTGATCCGGAATTGGATTATCATAATCTGGAGGAAGATGTTACATGGATACTGGAGGAAAAAGATCCGTTCCGGCGGATTATGAAGATTATACCGAAGATCTCTCGTTCCTGAAAATGTTAGAAATTCCTTTGCTGATCAGGATACTGAAAGAAGAAGCATCTGAGGAACATCCGATGTCAGCGGCATTGATAAGCGACAGATTATCGGAGATAACGGGGCTTGACCACTCGGAGAAAACAGTCCTCAGAAAATTACAGCGCCTTGTGAATCTTCAAAATAAAATAGACGATTCCGTTTTGGAAAAGCATCTTCAGCTTTCCCTTGGCGGAACCATGATTGAGGTGTCAAACCGTAAAAAGGGCGTTAAGCATATTCAGAATCGATATTATTTCAAGCCTCTGCTTGACAGAAGCGATGTGGATATGGTGTGCGGAACCATTACCAGCAACAGGTATCTCTCCATGCAGGAAAAAGAATACCTGATTGCAAGGGAGAAGACGCTTTGCTATGGTGAAAAGTATATTCAGGGTAGAAATCCGCTTCCGGAAAAGCCGCGCGCTGCGCAAAAACAATTATCAAAACGGATGCTCGGTGTTGTAAATACCTTGCATGATGCGATCCGTGAGAAATATCAGGTGGATGTCATATACGGGTTTTACGGCGAGGATCCCAAAAGATATCGGCATCCTGCGCTGCTTGCTAAAAATGAAAGTAAGCCGTATCACTTAAATCCGTATGCCATGATCTGGAACGACGGAGAATATTATCTGTTGGCTACGCATCGCGGACATACGGATATTTCACATTTTCGGATAGACAGGATCGTGTCTGTGCAACCCGCCGTTGAAGAAGAGGATGCTGTAAAGTTCCGGAAGAGAGATCCCCTTCCGGATTCCTTAAAACCGTTTGTCAAAAGAGTGCATGGCAGGGAGGAATTTCAGGCAGAGCAATATACGGCAGTCTATCCTCTTATGGCTGTCTTTGGAGAAGAAGACCTGTGCGAAGCGGTAGTTGAATGTAAGGCTAATGCGATAGGGGTTGTAATCGATTATTTTGGCATGGAGCTGCGGGTTCTGCCGCCCGTGTTGGAACATCCTTCAGATGAAAAGGATATCAACGGAGCCGTACAGAAATATGTGAGCATAAAACTTCCCAAGGCGCAGTACGAAAATGTGTGCGGATTTTGCCTGTTGCAACATTCGATCGTCACCGCTGTGTCTCCGGAGCGCCTGGTTCGCGATGTAAAAGAAGGATTAACGGCGTCTTTGGAGAAGCTGCCGGAATACGGTAATTGATGAAAATAATGCAACTTATTTTAATCGGAATCAATAAAAGAAAATTTCTTGCAAGTCGGACAGAAATGTCCGGCTTTTATTTTGCATACGATGTATTATGGCATCAATAAGGAGGTGATCGGCAATGAAAAAGCTGAATCTTTTGATGCCTGATGTGCATACCGGGTATCTGGGAACAAGGAGAAAGGAACAGGTTCGTTACCTGTCAATACCATCCGGTTTGAGCATGAAAATGATAAAAGATGATATGAAAACCGGAGAGGTTATATTTCAGGGACTTCGTGAGCAGTTGGAAAAACAGCCATGCCGGACGGTCGTCATACGGACGAACAGTGAAGAAGTAGGTCTTATGGCTGTATCTTATCTTGCCGCGGCATATAACAGAATGGAACATAGGAATGAAATGTCAGAGGAAGAACCTTATGATGGTCTTTCGGAGTCGCCTGATCCTGATATCTATGAGGAAGATGAAGCGTATGATGAGGAATTCATGGATGAATGTGAGGATGAAAGTGAATTTTGGAATGAGAGTCCGGCGCGTGTTCCGATAGTGGAAATGAATGACATCAGAGGCTTTTGGGGAATGGATAACTTTGGTGTCTTTCAGGATCGCTCGTTTCATATGCAGGGGAATGGATATACAGGTCGGAAAGATCCGTATTGGACGAACTGTAACCGGGAATCGGTCTGCATTATGCTCGATTCGGGTGCGTTCGGAGGCCAGTATATGAATTTTAATGACAATGTTGGAAAATACTTTCAGAAAAACAGGCATGTCTATATTATTGAGATAAGAAGCCAGCTTTTTGGCGGGATATCTGATGAAGAAATGTTCTGTGGTGAAAGTGAAGGAGGCGAAGACGAAGAGTTTGTAAGGATGGTACTTGAGGAGGCTGCTGCGGTTGTAGACCTGTTTTATGAGGGGAAAGAAAAAAGGGAAGAACTTATCCGATACAGGACAATTCAGTTTGAAAACTGGATAGAAGCGAAAGGACTGGAGCTTTCACAAGAATTTCCTACGGAAAAGATTGTATCTCGCATCTTGAAAATGAAGAATCGGAATAAATCAGAGCTTATGGGTCAAATTCTGAAATATATGCAGGTGCAGGGAAATGTGAGCGGAACGGTGACAGAGAAAGATTTTGATATTCTCAGCCGGTTCGCAAAGATCGGAGCGGAATCGAAAAATGAAAAAAGCAGCTCAGAAAAATTGGAAAAGCAGCTCTTTGGCATGGAGAATGTAAAACAGCAGGTTCGCGAGATTGTGGAGGTTCAGAGATATCAGAAACGAAGGGAAAACTTTGGCCTGAACAAAGGAGGATATCACAATGTGCACCTGTTGATCGGAGCGCCCGGAACCGCAAAAACAACGGTTGCAAAACTAATGGGGAACATGATGTCCGAGGCTCATCTTTTGCCCGGGAATCGCTTTATCTGCGTAAACGGAGCAGATTTAAAAGGGCTTTATGTAGGTCATACCGCACCGAAAGTGCGCCAGATTTTTGAGGATAACGATATCATTATGATCGATGAGGCTTATTCGCTGACAGCGCAGTGTTCCGGAGAAATGGGCGACAGCTTCGGTCAGGAGGCGATGGCTGAAATCATAACGCAGATTGAGGATCATGGCGCCGAGAAATTGGTTATGTTTGCGGGATATGGCGGTATCGGCGTAGAATCCGGAGATAATCTTATGAAAACTTTCATAGATTCAAATCCGGGGTTGAAGAGCCGCATTAATTCCACGATTTATTTTGATTCCTATACTCCGGAGCAGATGGTTGAAATTGTTCATGTGCAGGCAAAAAATCAAAACTTTATCTTAAACCGCAGAGCAGATCCGGAGATTTTGGCATACTTCAAAGAACGGGTGACCGATCGCAATTTCGGAAACGGAAGAGAAGCGAGAAGTCTCCTGGAGAACGCTATGGTATTTGCCGCAGCCAGAGTAATAAACATACCTGCGGGGAAGATCAAAAAGCGTCAGCTACAGGAGATCACAGCATCGGACGTCAGGAAAGCGCTTGACAGGATGCGAAAAGGCAACCTTATGCAAATGGGAAGAAAGGAGAAGAAATTAGGCTTTGTGTGAGGTAAGATGATACGCGCCGGGAGAATGACACATTTATGAGAAAATGCTGCTGTAATCTGCGACTCTATAAACGATAAAAAACAGATATTTGCAACAGCAAGAGGATATGGAGAATTTAAGGGCCAGTGAGAATTTCCAGGTGGAAAGATTGAAGAAGGCGAGACACCGCAACAGGCCCTTGTTAGAGAAATAAAGGAAGAATTGGAAGCAATAATTACTGTTGGGGACTTGATTGATACGATTGAGTATGACTATCCAACATTTCACTTATCGATGGATTGCTTCTGGTGTGAAGTTATTGATGGTAAGCTTAAGTTGCTGGAAGCGGAAGCTGCTAAGTGGCTTACCAAAGATAATATATATGATGTAAAGTGGTTGCCGGCTGATATTACTCTTATTGAGAAGATAAAGGCTTCGATGAATTAAGAAGCGTGGTATATATGGTGAATTGCAACACAGGAATGATATTGACTGGTTTCTGCTATTATTAGAATGTATGCCAAATCGGTTACCAACAATAAAATGTCAGGCTACCAACAGGTAGCACTTTTTAAAGGAGGTAGATGATTATGCAGGCTGTAGACCAGATGATTTGCGAGGTCTGTATGTTTAATGAGCATTGCTATATGGGAATGTGTATTGCAAACAAAGAATGGCAAGAGGAAATGAGGAAGACTTTATTTGAGGTTGCAAGAGGAACCGTCAAGTAAACAGCGTAATCCAAAACGATTTGCTGAGTTGAGAAACAGAGACAATAAAAATCATAAAAATATTGCATTTTTCTGCATTTTTGAATATACTAAATGTAACAGAGTTGCCCGAAGTCTTTTGGACATTGGGGACCAGG
>CANREG010000047.1 GCA_947629565.1 uncultured Lachnospiraceae bacterium | reverse complement strand
AGCGCGGAGGTGGCAAAGAAAATGTATCAGGAGGAACACCCGGAGGTAAAAATCCATGTTTTCGATTCTAAGTCCGCATCCTGCGGCCAGCTTTTGATTGCGCATTTAATTGAAGAATATGCCCTAAAGGGGCTGCCTTTTTCTGAAATTGTCACCCGGGTGACTGCATTTTTAAATGGCATGCAGACCACCTTTGTGTTGGAATCCTTAGAAACTCTCCGAAAGAATGGGCGACTTACGGGGGTGAAGGCCATGGTAGCCTGCGCGCTCAATATCAAACCGTATATGAAGGCCATCGACGGGGTAATTGCCCAGGCGGGGCAGGCCAGAGGTATGAGAAAAGCCCTGGATAAAATGATTGATTATATCGGTGAGGTGGGAGAGAATTTGTCGGAGCGCGTGGCCTATGTAGCCCACTGCAACTGTTACGAGCGGGCGAAGAGCGTGGAGGAACAGTTAAAGGACAGATATCATTTTAGGGATACCCTTGTGATTGATACAAAGGGAATCAGCTCCCTGTATGCGAATGACGGAGGAATTATCGTGGCTTTTTAAAAATCAGGAAATTTTTTAAATTATATCTTGCAATTCATTCTTTTATCGTGTAGAATATATTTATTGTTCGCATTTTGAGAGAAAGGGGGATGAATGTCAGAACATAACAGAGATAAACCATAATACACATTCTTATGTATAGCAATTATGAAAAAGGAGTGTGATATGTATGACGGACAGCGAGAAGCTGGATATTATTTTAAACAAGGTAGAGAGACTGGAAGAAGTCTATGACAAGGTAGACAAGATCGATGAAGTCTATGATAAGATAGGCAAGATTGATGAGATCTACGATAGGCTAGGCAAGATCGATGAGATCTACGATAGGCTAGGCAAGATCGATGAGATCTACGATAGGCTAGACAAGATCGATGAGATCTACGATAGGCTAGACAAGATCGATGAGATCTACGATAGGCTAGACAAGATCGATGAGGTCTATGACAAAGCAGACAAGATTGACGAGATCTACGACAAAGTAGGAAAGATTGACGGATTGTGCGACAAAGTATCCAATCTGGAAATCGATATGAAAGAAGTCAAGCAAAGGACAAGTAAGATTGAATTAATTATTGAAAACGAGATTCGGGTTAACATTCAGCGTATTGCAGAAGGGCACAGCGATTTGGCAAGGAATCTGCTGGAGGCTAAGAAACCGTGCAGCGAGGTAGAAGTGTTGTCTGTTAAAGTCAATAAGCTGGAATCTGATGTAAGGGAATTAAAGCGGAGAATATCATAGCGTATATTGATATTAGTGAATTACATACTTTGCAAATTAAAAGGCAGGCTGTACCTGACGGGTAGCTTGCCTTTTTTATGCACAAATAGTATAATTTTTATGGAATATAAAAAAGCAGATAACGGGAGTCGAACCCGCCTTTCCAGCTTGGGAAGCTAGCGTTCTACCGATGAACCATATCTGCATACAACACATCTATTATAAGTTTTTTAAGGGCAATTTGCAAGAAAAAAATGCAACATCAGCCAAAAAAGATACAGAAGGGGAAATTATGGCACAGTACCAGCATGTTACCCAGCCCTTTGCGCCGGTCTGGGATAACCAATCGCAAATTCTGATATTGGGGAGCTTTCCTTCCGTAAAATCCAGGGAGCAGGGGTTTTATTACGGGCATCCGAAGAACCGGTTTTGGCATATGCTGTCAGTGATTCTGGGGGAAGATACGCCTTGTTCGATTGAGGAGAAGAAGGCAATGTTGCTCAAGCGTCACATTGCCCTCTATGATGTGATTGAAAGCTGTGACATTATAGGCTCCAGCGACAGCAGCATAAGAAATGCGGTGCCAGCGGATTTGACTGCGCTCATAGAACAGTCAGAGATAAAAATGGTGCTCGCCAATGGACGGCTGGCGGGAAAACTATACCGCCAATATCATGCGGGGAATATTGCTCTGCCTATGGAGGAACTGCCCTCCACCAGTCCGGCCAATGCGGCGTTTTCCCTAGAGCGTCTCATTGAAATTTGGTCTGCTGCTATCGGGAAAATCTTATAAAAGTACAAAATACAGCGAAGTAAAGGAGAAAACGAATGAATTGTTTGAGAGTACCGGAGATAATGCTGCCGGGGAATGGCGTCGATTTGTATCAATGGGCTGTGGTCGCCTGCGATCAGTATACATCCCAGCCGGATTACTGGGAGGAGACAAAAAGAATCGTAAAAGGGCAGGCGTCCACTTTGAATCTGATTCTGCCGGAGGTGTATTTGGGAGCGGAGGACGAGGCGGAGCGCATAGGCAATATCCATTCTGCCATGGAGCGGTATTTAAAAGACGGCATTTTGCAGAAATTGCCGAAGGGATTTATGTTAGTGGAGAGAAGCTTCGGCAAAGAGTACTCCAGGTGGGGACTTGTGGCAGAGGTGGATTTGGAAACCTATGAGTACAGGAAGGGGACGCACAGCCTAATCCGGCCTACGGAGATGACAGTGGAGGAGCGGATTCCGCCCCGGCTGCGTGTCAGGCGTTCGGCTGCGCTGGAGCTGCCGCACATTATGCTGCTGCTTGATGATCCGGAGTGCAGTATCATAGAACCTTTAGCAGCAAAGAGACAGGCGTTTCAGCAGATGTATGATACGGACTTAATGCAGCAGGGAGGGCATATCTCCGGCTGGCTGATTCCAGAGGGCGGGGATACAGAGCGGATTATGAAAAAGGTGGAAGATCTGGCGGCGCCGGAGACATTTGCAGAGAAATATAATCTGGAAAAGGAATATCCTCTCTTAAATCTGGCGGTGGGCGACGGTAATCACTCCATGGCGACGGCAAAAGCGGCGTGGGAGGAGATGAAACAGGGGCTTTCCAAGGAGGAGCAGGAAAATCATCCGGCCAGGTTCTGCCTTTGTGAACTGGTCAATGTCCACGATAAAAGTCTGGAGGTGGAGCCGATACACAGGGTGCTGTTTCAGGTAAATGAGGAGCAACTCTTAGCGGAGGTGGAGGTTTTTTATAGCGGGAAGGGCTGCCAGATGCGATTGGGAGAGCCCGACGGGGGAGAGTTTCACCGGTTTATCATAGATAGTTTAAGTGGAAGAAAGACATTGTCGGTAAAAAATCCCGTCTGGGGAATCGGGGCGGCAACCATACAGGCGTTTTTGGATGCATTTTTAGCAAAGCATCCGGAGTGCCGGATCGACTACATTCACGGTGCGGATGTGGCGGAGCAGTTAGGGAAAAAAGAGGGCAATCTGTGTTTCCTTTTGCCGGAGATTAAGAAAGAGGATTTATTTATCGGCGTAATCAGGGACGGCGTGCTGCCAAGAAAGACATTTTCCATGGGAGAGGCTCGGGAAAAACGCTATTATATGGAGTGCAAAAAAATCATGAACAGTGGAAGAAACAACTGTCCGAATAAGGAATAAAATGTTATAATGGGACTAAGAAGGAGGTGCGTGTATTATGGGTAAGCAGATTATTATTTCCGTTGGCAGGGAATTTGGCAGCGGAGGCCATGAGATTGCAGAGCGGTTGGCAAAGCACTATAACATTCCCCTGTATGACAAGGAGATTTTTGAGCATGTGGAGGAAAAGGGCTCAATCAGCGCCGATGTGGCCAAGTATTTTGATGAGAAGCCGGTGGGCGCCATGTTTTACCCCATGTCGATGGACGGGGTTTATCTTCCTTTAGAGCAGACGGTGGCAAACCATATTTTTGATTTCATCCGCACGAAGGGGGATACGGAAAAACAGTCGTTTGTGATTGTGGGACGGTGCGCAGAGTATATTTTGCAGGACAATCCCAATATGATTAGCCTGTTTATTTTAGGAGACAGGGAAGCAAAGATAAAGCGTGTCATGGAGAAGTATAATTTAGATGAGAAGGGCGCGCTTAACAAGATGAAAAAGGCGGACAAAATGCGGAAAACCTACCACAACTTTTATGCCGACGGCAAATGGGGAGACTCCCGCTGTTATGATTTGTGCGTCAACAGTTCTACCCTCGGCATTGACAAGACCTTAGAGACATTGATTGCCTATATTGATGCCTCCATGCGGGATCGTTGACTGCTGAAAGTTTAACAAAATGTTCATAAACTGTCAGATAAAATCTATAGATTATCTTACTATATTTTGGTAAAATGAAAGAGGGTTTTACCTGAAATTTATTTAAACGGAGGTATTTTTTATGGCAAACAGATTTGTGCTGAATGAGACAAGCTATCATGGGGCAGGCGCAGTGAGCGCAGTAGCAGACGAGATTACGGGGCGCGGTTTTAAGAAAGCATTTGTGTGTTCCGATCCGGATTTGGTTAAGTTTGGGGTGACAGCGAAGGTGACGGATGTGTTAGACAAGGCGGGGATTGCCTATGAGATGTATTCCAATATCAAACCCAATCCGACCATTGAGAATGTGCAGACCGGTGTGGAAGCATTTAAGGCGTCCGGAGCGGACTGTATTGTGGCAATCGGCGGGGGTTCCTCCATGGATACGGCAAAGGCAATCGGCATTATCATTAAGAATCCGGAGTTCGCGGATGTGGTAAGTTTAGAGGGCGTGGCGCCCACAAAGAACAAATGCGTTCCGATTATCGCAGTGCCTACAACAGCAGGTACCGCGGCGGAGGTTACGATTAACTATGTTATTACAGATACGGAGAAGAATCGTAAGATGGTGTGCGTAGATGTACACGATATTCCGGTAGTGGCTGTGGTCGATCCGGATATGATGAGTTCCATGCCGAAAGGACTGACTGCCGCAACCGGTATGGACGCCCTTACCCATGCGATTGAGGGATATATTACGCAGGGCGCATGGGCGATGTCCGATATGTTCCACTTAAAGGCAATCGAGATTATTGCGAAGAATCTTCGAGGCGCAGTAGACAATACGCCGGAGGGCAGAGAGGGAATGGCTTTAGGACAGTACATAGCCGGAATGGGATTTTCCAATGTAGGACTTGGCATTGTGCATTCGATGGCGCATCCGTTAGGGGCATTGTATGATACGCCTCATGGTGTGGCCAATGCGATTATTCTGCCAACGGTTATGGAATACAATGCGCCGGCTACCGGTGAGAAATATCGGGATATTGCAAAGGCAATGGGCGTGGAGGGCGTAGACGCCATGTCTTTAGAGGACGCCAGAGAAGCGGCTATTGCGGCAGTAAAACAGCTTTCGCAGGATGTGGGAATTCCTGCCGATTTGAAGGAGATTGTCAAGGAAGAGGATATTCCGTTCTTAGCCCAGTCTGCATATGATGACGCATGCCGTCCGGGCAATCCGAGAGAGACCAGTGTGGAGGAGATTACCGAGTTATACAAGTCTTTGTTGTAATAAACCATAAGAATGTGCGAGGAAAGAGGAGGACAGATTATGCCATTTATTGATTCGAAGGTCAGCGTTGCGATCAGTAAAGAACAGGAGGCTGAGCTTAAGACCAGATTGGGGCAGGCAATTTCGTTGATTCCCGGCAAAAGCGAATCCTGGCTGATGACCGGTTTTGAGGACAATTATCATTTATATTTTCGGGGAGATAACAGCCAGCCCATGGCGTTTATTGAGGTAAAGGTATACGGCAGGGAGGATTCTTCTGCCTTTGAGTCTCTGACGGTGGAGATTATGAAGATCTTTAATGAGGTGCTGGGCATTGCTCCGGACCACATTTATATCAAGTATGAGGCCGTTGCCAACTGGGGTTGGAACGGCGGTAATTTCTAAAGCAGGATAAGACGGGGAGGATAAAGGGGGATGGAACCGAAGGAATACCGTGAGGATGAAGGTTTTTTCACTTTTTATACAAAAAGATTTGTACATAATATAAGCAGTTTTGCAAAATGGCTGGTTTTGGCGCTTCTTACCGGAATTGTGGTAGGCGGCGCCAGCAGCCTGTTTTCTCATGTGCTGACTTTTGTGACTGCATTCCGGAAGGAGAATTTGTGGGTATTTTTATGCCTGCCCTTAGCCGGTGTGCTGATTGTATTTTTATACGATACCTTCGGACAAAAGGATGGGGGAACCAATCAGGTGCTTTGCACAGTAAGGTCCCAGGATGAGGTTCCGTTCCGCTCCGCTCCCTTGATCTTTATCACTACAGCGATTACCCATTTGGCAGGAGGCTCTGCGGGCCGGGAGGGTGCTGCCATTCAGTTGGGTGGCAGTATCGGAAACCAGCTTGGACGATGGTTTAAGATGGATGAGCAGGATAAACATGTCATGGTGATGTGCGGCATGAGCGCCGCTTTTTCAGCCCTGTTTGGAACCCCTATGGCGGCGGCAATCTTCGCCTTAGAGGTAGTCAGCGTGGGCGTGATGTATTATACTGCTTTGTTGCCCTGCGTGCTTGCGGCATTGGTTGCCTCTAATCTGGCTACGGGACTGGGAATCCACCCCGAGGTATTTCATGTGTCTGGCATACCGGATATGACATGGCTCAATGCGGTGAAGATGGGCGGAATTGCTCTTGCGTGTGCTTTGGTCAGCGCACTGTTTTGTATCGCATTAAAACAGACGGGAATATTTTTTGATAAGAAGCTGGGCAACAAATATATCCGCATTATTGTAGTCAGTCTGGTAGTGATAATCATTACCCTTTGTCTGCAGACAACAGATTATATGGGCGCCGGCGTTGAGGTGATCGTCCGTGCGGTTGACGAGGGGCAGGCGGCTCCTCTGGCATTTTTCTGGAAACTGCTGCTGACAGTTCTTACTATGCGGGCAGGATTTAGGGGCGGAGAGATTGTTCCCACCTTTTGCATTGGGGCTTCCCTTGGCTGTGTTCTTGGCAGCGTAGTCGGATTATCTCCCTCTCTGTGTGCGGCGGCGGGCATGGCGGCGGTGTTCTGCGGAGTGACAAACTGTCCCATTACATCAATTTTAATTGCCTTTGAACTCTTTGGGTTTGAGGGGGTTGCCTATTACCTGATTGCCGTATCCATAAGCTACGCGGTATCGGGCTATTACAGTCTCTATAAGGATCAGACCATTGTATATTCCAAATATAAGGCCAAATATGTGAACAGGCATACTTCATAACGGAAAGGAAGAAAACTCATGGGAAATAAAATGCTGCAGGTAAAAGATGAGATTAAAAAAGCGGTTAAGGGGAAGGATCATGTGGTGGAAAAGGTTCTTGCCACCATGTTAGCCGGCGGACATATTTTGTTGGAAGATATTCCGGGAGTGGGAAAGACGACTCTTGCCATGGCTATTGCCCGTTCCATGGCGCTAAGCTACAAGCGCGTCCAGTTTACGCCGGATGTACTGCCCAGTGATATCGTGGGATTTTCCATGTATGACCAGAACACCAAGGAATTTGTATATCAGCAGGGGGCGGTGTATTGTAACCTGTTCCTCGCAGATGAGATTAACCGTACCTCCCCCAAAACCCAGTCGGCGTTACTGGAGGTCATGGAGGAAGGCAATGTGACGGTAGACGGCGTTACCCGGTCACTGCCGGAACCCTTTACCGTTATTGCGACAGAGAATCCGTTAGGCTCCTCCGGAACCCAGATGCTGCCGGAGTCCCAGTTAGACCGGTTCATGGTATGCTTATCCATTGGCTATCCGGGGCATGATGCGGCGATTGACATTTTGAAGGACAACGCCAAGAAACCGTTGTCTCTTTTGCAGGAAGTGATTCAGGTAGAGGAATTTATGGAGCTTCGGAAACAGACGAATGATATGTATGTGCATGATTCCATATATGAGTATATTGTGACGCTGGTGGAAAAGACCAGAACCGATCCGCTGTTTTCCATGGGGGCAAGTCCAAGGGGAAGCATTGCCCTCTTGCGTATGACAAAGGCTATGGCGGTGTTAGACGGAAGGGACTATGTGACGCCGGAGGATATCCGGAATGTGTTTGTGGATGTGTTAGGCCACAGGGTAAAGCTAAGCACCAAGGCCAGGGCGGAAGGAAAGGATATTCCTGTTGCACTTAATGAACTGTTTAACGGGGTAAAGGTTCCCCGGACATAGAAGGCGGCAGCCTGCCCAAAAGGCGGTTGATATAGGCCGGAAGATGACGGCGGAAAAATAAAAATGACGGCGGGAAGGGCAAAAGAAACGATGGAGGAAAGGGCATGAAACGGATTCGCAATATCATACGCTATGTGGTGATTGTAATACTGGATGTCTTTATCATGTATGTATTTCACAGCTATATCAATCTTCTGCTGTTAGTGGGTCTGCTCCTGTTTCCCTTTTATTCCGTCTACGGTCTTCATAAGGTCAGCCAGGAGATAAAGCTTGATCTGTTTGTACCGGAGGAGCCAATGGGAAAAGGCGAAGAGTTTCAGGTACGATTTCTTCTTCACAATCCAACGGTATTTCCCCTGGTCAATGTGACCTTATCCCTGGAGATTGAAAATGGATTTTATGGTTCGGAAGGCGCTCATTTTCTGAATCTTCCCCTGCGGGCCAGGAAGGATACCAGGGCTTTTTATCCCGTGGTAATGGACTATTGCGGACGATTTGAAATAAGGGTGCGCAATATCCGCTTAACGGATTTGCTGGGCATATATGAGAAGGTAATTCCTATGGAGACAGAGCGGGAATGTCTGATTTTTCCTCTTGGCAGCGAGCGGGGACAGGAGGCAGGGCAGATGTACCGCCGGAGCGTTACGGAGGCTATGGAAAGCAGGGAAAAGGGATATGATTTTTCTGAGGTCAGCGGTATCCGGGAATATATTCCGGGGGATAAATTGCAGAATATCCACTGGAAGCTGTCGGTAAAGAAAGACGAACTGATGGTGAAGGAGCGGATCAGTGTGTCGGCCATGCAGTTGAATGTGCTGGTGGAGCTTTGCAATGATGACCAGATGCGCTTAGAGTCGGTTTTGGAGCTGGCGGACAGCGTGACAAAGGCTTTTGTCAGCCAGAATCTGCCCTTTACGGTATTTTATTACAGTGTGAACCAGGGAAGCTTACGGGACTGCTACATTGGCAATGAGATCGAGCGGGTTCAGTGGATGGAGATGCTTTTGTATGACCGCTGCTATATGGGGGATGGCCGGGTGGAGGAGCTGTTTTTGCAGCAAAATCCTTCCGGGGGCACATATCTTTATATTGGGGCAGGTCTGGGAAATGAAGATGCGGAAAATACAATATTCGGAGAGATGGGAGCAGTTGCGCAGCTGCGCAGCTATTAATCGGGAGTGAGAATATGCTGTTTGGGAAAAAGAAAAAAGAAGAACCGCATAAAGGCGATGTGCTACTGGCTCAGGGAATTTATCTAAGACAGCCGGTTATGGATAACGGACATTTGGTGTTCAATTGTTTTCTGCGTTCGCTGATCGTGTTTCTGCTGGTATTTGGCTCCATTGGCGGTTTTTTGTCGGCTCTGGATATCTCCTATAATTATCTGCTGGTGATTGTATTGTATCTGGTGCTTTCCATGTATTTTTCCTTTTTGTATGCTGCGCCGAAGTTTTTATATCGGGACCTTGGATATATTTTGTTTTTTGCAGTTTTTCTGGGCGCAATCTATATGTTTCGGCTCTATGCCAATTCCGGTTTTTATGTGATTATTAATGCGGTGCTTTCCAGAGCACAGGCCTACTTTGACCTGGCCGGCGTCCGGGAATATGAGGTACAGATTAATAATGAATATCTGACTGTGGCGGTCGTATCGATTTTTGTGGGCATGGTTATGATTATTATATTGAATATCTGGATTTATTCTACCATGAGCATTATCTGGACCGTTTTACTGACATTTCCGTTACAGTTTATTCCGTTGTACATGAAACTCAATCCGGATGCAATCTATATTATCGCCTTGAGCATTGGTTACCTTGCGGTAATTATCTTTAAGGCCAACGGACATTATCTTGCTTTTGCCTGGGACGATCCTTTTCATGTGAGGGGGTTAAAAAAGGACCGGATTACTTATACCCAGGATGCGGGGATTTTCCGGCAGATTTTATTAAGCCTTCTGGTGATGCTGTTTTGCCTGGTGATTGTGGTGCAGGCAGTGTTTCCGGTAAGAGCTTTTGAGGGAAGCTTTAAAAACGACCGGTTGAGAGAAAAGACATCGGACACCATAGCCAATTTTGTGCTGTTGGGCTTTGCCGGCATGTTTAACCGCTATCCCTCTACCGGGGGAATGAGCGGCGGGCAGTTGGGGGGCATTTCCAATGTCCGGCCGGATTATCAGCCGGATTTGATTGTCTCTTATACGCCTTACTCCAACGAGGCAATCTATTTAAAGGGCTATACCGGCGGGGCTTATGGGGATAATTGCTGGGAGAGCATCTATCAGGAAACCGAGGCAGGCAGTGAGACCGAGGTATTTGAAGAGGAAAGCTTAAGAAAAGAGGGGCTTACTTTGCAGCGGGAGATGGTATCCGGCGGGGACTACAGCGCCTATGGCGTAATGGATGTGCGTAATGTGGGAGCAGATCCGGCATATTTGTATTACCCTTATTATACCCTGTTTGATGATTATTCCATTTATACCAATCATAGCCTTATGTCTTCTGCCCAGGGATTAGGCTATCAGAAAGAAAATAAATATTCTTACTATCCCAAGGTGGTCTGGGAAGAAGAGCTTGGGGAAACACTGCCGGAACAGATTGACACAACCCAGGTGGATGAGGTCTATCTTCAGGTGCCGGATAAGAACAAGCAGGTCATTGAGGAAGAGTGTGCGAAAATCGGATTAAATTCGGAAATGACGGAAAATGAGATTGTGGAAAAGGTTCGGGATTATTTTGCAGATAATATTCCTTATACGTTAAACCCTGGTTCTACTCCGAGGGGAGAGGATTTTGTCAATTATTTCCTGACCAGGAACCGAAAGGGATACTGTGCGCATTTTGCCTCCGCCGCAACATTGCTGTTTCGGGAGATGGGAATTCCCGCAAGATATATAGAAGGATATGCTTTTTCGTTGGAGACAGCGCTGGCCTCTGACGAGAATACCCAAAAGGAATATGAGGAGTATTACCGGGGATATTCTGCCCTTGGCCGCTCCACGGTATTGGATGTGGAGGTGACGGACGCCATGGCGCATGCATGGGTGGAAATCTATGTGGAAGGCTTTGGCTGGAAGGTAGTGGAGGTGACGCCGGGAAGCGCAGAGGTATCGGATGAGGATGATTTCTGGTCCGCCTTTACAGAATTTTTAAACGGGGCGGCAAATTCCGATGGAAATAATATTAATCTCGGTGATTTAAATCTCTCCCAATTTAGCTGGCTGGTGGATGTGGTTCTGGCCGTGATTGGATTCATAGTTTTCATTTATATAATCAGAATGGTGGTTCGGAAAGCGGTCCGGTTTGCCAGATGCCACCAGAAGGATCGGAAAGAGGCGGTCATCGCCCGGTATGCCGATGTCTGTGACAGAATCAGGCTGTGTGATAAAGGGTTTGACGCCTGCAGGAGCCACAGCGAGCAGATGTTGTATATGTCTGCCCGTTATTGCGCTATTGATAACCGGGATAAGCTTTGCGAGTATTTAGAGACAGTCAGCTTTAGCCCGGCAGAGGTGCCGGAGGAGGTTTTGCAGACTTTGTCGGATATGATTGTTCGGGTGAGAAAGGCTATCTGGAAAAAGGAAACATGGCGGAACCGCATAAAGCTTTGTAAGCGGTAGAGAGGGTTAGTAAGCAGAATGAGAAGATATGGCTGGTGGATTATCATTACAATTTTTGCATTGGCAGGCGCCGTGTACAGGTTTCCCATGGATGCCGGGTTTTCCGGCAAGGATATATTTTTCCGCCATGCGGCAGTCTATGCAGTCTGTGATATGAAAGCAGACTGCTGCTTTGAAAAAATAGTCGCCGTGACACAGGAACAGGAACAGCGGGAGAACCGGATACAGCAATCGATAGCGGCCATGATTTCCCAAATGACATTAGAACAGAAGCTTTCCCAGATGATGATTCTGACCAACAAAAAGGATATTACCCTGATGGGGCTGCAGGATAGCCAACCGGCGGGAATCCTTCTGTTTTCTGAAGATTTTAACGGGAAAACCATGGAGCAGGCGGCGGCCGCAATCAGGAATTATCAATCCGTTATGCCAATTCCGTTATTTGTCGGCATAGATGAAGAGGGGGGAGAGGTCGCAAGGACAGCCGGACTGACAGACGGGACGGTCTCCGCCTTTGCCGGGGCACGGCAGCTTTATGAGACAGGCGGAACGGAAGCGGTCAGGGAGGATACGGCGGCAAAGTCAGAATTTCTTGCAGCTATGGGGATTAACTTAAATTTTGCCCCTGTGGCGGACGTCGTGAGAAAAAAAGAGTCCTATATGTATGAGCGGTCCGCCAGCGGCGAGCCCAAAGGGGCTGCCGAATATGTGGAGGCGGTAGTCGGGGTTATGAAAAATGAGCGTATGGGAAGCTGTCTCAAGCATTTTCCAGGGTATGGGGAAAATGCCAACACCCACCAGATGTACACGGTGGACGAAAAGGAGCTTTCGGTTTACCGGGAGCAGGACTTCCTGCCTTTTGAGCGGGGAATTGCGGCGGGCGCAGACATGGTTATGGTGTCCCACATTGTGATGAAAGCGGTGGATGAAAAAACGCCGTCCTCCCTGTCGCCGGCAGTGCACCGTCTGCTGCGGGAGGAACTGGGCTTTCAGGGAGTCATCATGGCGGACGATTTGAATATGCAGGCAATTTTAAGCCGGATGTCCTTGGAAGAGGCCGCAGCCAGGGCTTTTATTGCAGGAAATGATATGATATTTTCTGCGGATTTTAATGCGACGATGAAAGGGGCGCAACAAGCAGTCAGGGATGGAAGGCTTTCCGAAGAAGCGATTGATGCGTCAGTAACGCGCATTTTAAGGATGAAGATGAATTTAGGGTTGCTTACGGCGACGGAGGAATAGAAGGAGGAACAGCGAAATGCCGGACACACAGAAAGAATATCAGAGTAAGGACGTATCGGTTGCACAGCGCCAGATATATATTTTGTCGCTGCTGTCGGAAAATCCGAACGGTTATCAGGCGGATGAAATCAGGGAGCGGCTAAGGAACTGGGATATTGCCGTCAGCCGGCGCACCGTACTGCGGGATATTGACGAGCTTTCCCTAAATTATGGGATTGGAGAGGAAGAACGCAATGGGAAGACTTATTTTTATGCGGATAAGTATACGCTGAAAAATGTGGACTTAACCATCGGGGATTTGGCGGCGTTAGCCTTTGCGAAGGAAATGCTGCTGGAATATTCCCATTTGGATATGGGAAGACATGCGGTGGGGCTGATTGATAAGATGGTGGAGGGCTCGGCATCCCTTAATAAGCTGCAGTTTGAAAATCTGTGCGGGCATTTCAGGCAGGCGGGCAGGAAAAGCGGCAGCCGGGATGTGGTGGACGCCGGACTGGAACGGACACTGCAAAACGCCATAGACAGCCGGCGCAAGGTGGAGATTGAATACTATAGCTTTACCAGCGACGAGAATACAAAGAGGATAATCCACCCGTACCGGATGCTGATGATAGACGCATATCTCTGCGTGGAGGGCTATTGCGAGCTGCGAAAAGAGGTCAGGAGATTCCGGCTTTCCCGAATCCGGAAGGCTCAGATGTCAGACGACCAGTTTACAATGCCGGAAGGGGAAACGGAGAGTGCGGGAAAAAATTTCTTAAAGTTAAACGGTGGAACAGTGGAGGAAATGGAACTTTTGTTTACCGGAGAAAGCATTCGATATGTGAAGGAATACGAGGCGGACAGGGCGAGGAAGCTTACCGATACGCCGGAGGGCCTGCTGTTTTGCCAGACGACGGCATTGGCGCCGGATGTGATTCGCTGGATACGCGGCTTTGGCACAGAGGTGACTGTGGTTAAGCCGGAGTGGCTTAGGGAGCAATTGTTGGAGGAAGCCCGGATACGACTAAAACAGGCGGAACAGGCAATATGAAAACCGCAATAAAAAAGAGCAATCCGAAAGGATTACTCTTAGCTGGGGTACAAGGATTCGAACCTTGAAATGACGGAGTCAGAGTCCGTTGCCTTACCATTTGGCGATACCCCAATAAGCAGCTTTGCCGCTCACAAAACAATATTATACACATTTCCTTATAAAAATCAAGGGGAAAATAAAAAAAGATTTCATTTTCCCGGAAAATGTATTATAATCTATGCGGTATATGCAAATGAAACACAGATAAGGATGATGGATTTATGATCGAACTGGGAAAATGGCAGACGCTGAAGGTAGTGAGAAGCAAGGATTTTGGAATATATCTGGCCCAAAAACAGGGGGATAAGGATGCGGTTTTGCTTCCCAGAAAGCAGGTGCCGGAGGGCTTAAAGGCAGGCGGAGAGCTTGAGGTCTTTGTGTATCTCGATTCCTCGGACCGGCCTATCGCAACGGTACATCAGCCCTTGATTACCTTGGGAAAGCTGGCGAGGCTTAAGGTTGCCAGCGTGGGCAATATAGGAGCCTTTATGGACTGGGGGCTGGAAAAGGATATTTTGCTGCCCTTTAAGGAAATGGAGGGCAAGGTAAAAAAGGATAAGACATATCTGGTGTATATGTATTTGGATAAGAGCAGCCGTCCCTGCGTGACCATGAAAATCTATGATTATTTAGAGAGCAGTTCCCCTTATGAAAAGGGAGATTATGTGGAAGGCTACATTTACCAGCTCAATGAAAAGTTAGGCGCCTTTGTGGCCGTAGAGGACCGGTATCAGGGAATGATTCCCAAGCAGGAGCTTACCAGACGGATTCAGGTGGGCGATGCTATAAAGCTGAGAGTTTCCGGGGTAAGGGAGGACGGAAAGCTGATTCTTTCCATGAACCAGCTGGCGTATCAGCAGATGGAGGAGGACAGCCGGATGGTCTATGATATGATTCTTTCCTATGACGGTATGCTGCCCTTTACGGATAAAGCAGATCCGGAGATGATTAAGCGGGAATTAGGGCTTAGCAAAAACGCCTTTAAGCGGGCTGTGGGAAGGCTGCTTAAGGAAGGAAAGATTGAGATTCAGGAAACAGGCATTAAAGCGGTTTGATAATATTACAAAGCAGTTATTTTATTGCAGGCTGCAGGGCAGTATGCGACGTCATCAAAGTAATTGTTTTGCAAAGAATATATAGGAGGACACAATCATGAAAAAGGTAATCAAGACAGACAAAGCGCCACAGGCAATCGGCCCGTATTCACAGGCTATCGAGGTAAACGGTATGGTTTACACCTCCGGTGTAGTGCCCATCGATCCGGCTACCGGCAATGTGGTGGAGGGAGATATTAAGGTGCAGGCGACCAGAGTCTTTGACAGTATGAAAGCGCTTTTAGAGGCGGCCGGTTCAAGCTGCGAGGATGTGGTCAAGACCACGGTATTCATCAAAGATATGAATGATTTTGCGGCATTAAATGAAATCTATGCCAATTACTTTACCGGGGATTATCCTGCCCGCTCCTGCGTGGAGGTGGCAAGACTGCCTAAGGATGTACTGATTGAGATGGAGGCTGTCGCCCTGAAAAAATAACATTTTGCAGCCCGGATTCGGGCTGCTTTTGGTTTGCGGGAAAGGAAACATTACAATATGGAAGAAAAAAGTCTGAACGACAGGAATGATAGAGAAAATAATTTTGAAAAAGGAAGGATTGCAGAAAACAGTATACAGGGCAGCACAGAAGATAGTGCGGATATAGGAAAAGTCTCAGAGATACAGCAGATACGAAAGGGGGAGAAAAGAGCCGGTCTTTTCTTTCTCCTGCTTATGATTTTGGAGATACCTGTGTCCGCATTGATTTCCTTTTTGCAGACGAAAACGCCGGAAAACGGAACGATTATTGCTCTTTTAGGTACCCAAATCTATCTGCTGGTTGGCGCAATTTTATATGCGGTCATTAACCGGTTGGATTGGAAGGAGGATTTGCGTATCAGAAAATATAAGCTGTCTACCTTCTTCTTATCCGTAGTGTTGTTAATCTGCGCAGCTCCTATGGCTACATGGCTTAACCTGTTAAGCCAGTTTTTTGTAAAAAACGAGATCAGCCTGTCGGCTCTTGATGTGACGCAGGCGGTTCCTCCATGGCTGGGAGTGTTGCTTATTGGTTGCATTCCCGGTTTTATTGAAGAGCTTCTTTACCGTGGGGTTATCTGCTCCGTGTTTCGGAAACGCTCTGTGTTGACGGGAATTGTAGTCAGCGCCCTGTGTTTTGGGTTAATGCATTTGAATTTTAATCAGATGTTATACGCCATATATCTGGGGGTTATATTTGCATTGTTAGTGGAGGCTACCGGCTCTTTGGTTTCCACTATGCTTCTTCACATGCTTTTTAATGCAGTGAATACGCTGTATCTTTATGTTCTTCCCATGGTGCTTAAATTGCTGGGTGAGATTTCCGCAGAGAATGCTAAGACGGAAATGGAGGCTTTGCTGAATCAGCCACAGACTGCAGCAGATGTTTTGCCTTTGTTTATCGGTGTCACTCCCTTTGCCGTGGGGGGATTGGTGCTGGTTATCCTTTTGCTTAAGGCTATTGCCGGTATTAACGGCAGGGAATTTACATGGAAATACATTTTGGGAGATAAGCAGAGGCGGGAGGCGGTAAAGCCGGTGACGGTCTGCCTGATTTTAGGATTTTTGTTCTGCCTGGCAACAGCGGTATTAAACGCCATAGAGGCGTAAGGGAGGTATAAAGTTGATAGAGGCAAGGGATTTGACAAAGCAGTTTGTCCGCTCATTGAAAAAAGGAAAGAAGGAAGAATTTTTTGCGGTGGATCATGTAAGCTTTCAGGCGGTTCAGGGTGAGATTCTCGGAATCTTAGGCCCGAATGGCGCGGGAAAGACCACTCTTTTGCGCATGTTGGGATCCCTGATGGAGCCCACGGAAGGGCAGGTGGTAATTCGAAACCGGGAGGAGGAGCCCGTCACAAGCAAGCCGGAGCTGAAAAAACATATCGGGTATCTTTCCGAGAATACCAAGCTTTACGGGCGGTTTACAGTCCGGGAGCTGCTGTCTTTGTTTGGGGAGCTTTATGGCTTTACCAAGGAGGAAATGCAGGAGCAGGTGGAAAAGACCAACGCTCTTTTGCACATGGAGGAGTTCATCGACAACCGCATTGAAAAACTTTCCACCGGCCAGAAGCAGCGGACATCCATTGCAAGGTGCCTGATTCATAATCCGGATATCTACATTTTTGACGAGCCCACCTTAGGGCTTGACATCATAAGCTCCAAAGCCATTATTGATTTTATGAAACAGGAGAAGACACAGGGGAAAACGGTGCTTTATTCTACTCATTATATGGAGGAGGCGGAATTTCTCTGCGACCGGATTTTGATGATTGACAAGGGAAAGGTGATTGCCTCCGGCACGCCGTCCGAGCTAAAGGCGGCTACCGGCACAGGGAATCTTCGGGATACCTTTTTTGCCTATATGGAAGGAGGAGCAGAAGATGAATTATAGACAGTTAAAGCTCCTCTACAAGAAGGAGATTATGGATGTAATCCGGGATAAAAAAACAATCCTCACCATGGTGGTGCTGCCGGTGATTTTATATCCGGTACTTTTTTTGGTAGTCATGCAGGTGGTTGCTATGATTGCCACGACCCAGCAGGAGCAGACCTATTACATTGCCTATGAAAATGTGGCGGAGGAAGACAGGCAGTCTTTGAATAACTGGATTCAGGGGAAAGAGGATAAGCTGGATTACAGCTTAAAGGAAGTGGAGTCCGATCATCCGGAGGCGGATTTAAAGGATGAGACGATAGACGCTTATATTACTGTTTCAAAGGCAGCGGGACAGATGATCTATGAGATTCACTATCTGTCTGCGGTTACCAATTCCTCTACCGCATCGGATATGCTTAAAGAGGAGATTGACGCGTTGGCGAAGAAGCAGGCGGAAGAAAATGCAAAGGCGGACGGCCTTGATATCAACCGGGTGCTCTATCCGGTAACGGCAAAGCTTACGGACCGTTCCAGCAACGAAAGCGCCATGGGAAGTATCTTAGGAAGCATTATTCCCTTCCTCATGATTACCAGTATTTTAATGGGTTCCATGTATCCTGCCATTGACGCGACTGCCGGAGAAAAGGAGCGGGGAACGCTCGAAACCCTGCTTACCCTGCCGATAGGGAATATGGAGCTGATTATGAGTAAATTTCTCTCCGTGGCGACGATTTCGGTCGTGTCGGTGTTTATCAATGTGCTTTCCATGAGCGGCATTGCCGCTTACCTGTATGCCACGATGAAGTCCTTTTCTGCAGCGGCGGATGATTTTCATCTGGCAAGCTTTTTACCGGCAATCCTTATCTCCATTGTGTGCATCATTGCCTTTGCGCTGTTTATGAGCGCTCTGGTCATGTGCGTCTGCGCCTTTGCCAAAAGTTTTAAGGAAGCCAATAATTATGTGACGCCGGTAACCTTGGTGGTAATCTTAACCGGATATATCGGCTTTATTCCCAACATAGAATTAAACTTTGGGACGTCCTTAGTGCCGGTGGCCAATATCTGTCTTTTGATGAAGAATCTGCTGGTCTTTAAATATGATTTTACTTTGATTTTGCTGGTGCTGTTAAGCAATGTCATCTATGCCTTTATCGCTGTGTGGTTCTTAGGGCGGATTTATGACAGCGAGACGATTCTGTTCGGGGAGTCGGCTGCGGGCATAAGACTTTTTGAACGCCGGAAGAACATTAAGAAGGGAAGCCTCCCCACCATACAGGAAAGCCTGCTGATTCTGATTGTGGCGTTGCTCTTAATGGTCTATGCGGGCGGACTGATGAGCCTGAAAGCGCCGGTTATGGGCGTGGTGGTTCCCCAGTTTTTCATCGGGGTGCTGCCTATATTGGCCTGCATTTACATCAAGGGCAACGGGAAAGAGATATTTAAACTTAAGCTGCCAAAGGGAAAGCATGTGGCCGCTTCCCTGTGCCTGTTTGTTGGCGCATCGAGTCTGGCCCTGATTGTCAGCAGCCTGTTGGGAATGTTGTTTCCGGAAAGCGGGCAGAATGTCAATGAGGAATTTTTAACCATATTGGAGGGAGTGCCCTTTTGGGCGGCAGTTCTGCTGATTGCGCTTGCGCCGGCTCTCTGTGAGGAGCTGTTGTTCCGGGGGTATATGTTTACCGCCTTCCGTCAGAAAATGAGCGTGGGAAAATCCATCCTGTTTGTGTCTATTCTGTTCGGTATCAGTCATATGAGCCTGATCCGGTTCCTGCCGACGGCGTTGTTGGGGGCTGTGTTAGCCTATGCCGTGTACCGGTCGGAAAGCCTGCTGTCATCTTCCATTATTCATTTTTTGAACAATGCCTTTTCCGTATGGACGCTTTATTATGGCAGCGACATTGCCTTTCTCAACGACGAAGCCTATACCGGGAAGATTATGGCGGTCTTAGCTGTGCTTACTTTGGTATTTCTGCCGGTGGGGTTGTGGCTGTTAAGGGAAAAAAAGAAAGAAACAGATAAAAATATGGAATAAAAGAAAAACAGTCCGGGGATATCGTTAAGATACCGCCCGGACTTTCTATGGGGGTGTGGGAAAGCTGTCTTTGTTTACTCGATGGCAATGTAGTGGTTTTCCTCTACCTTCGGCTGTTCCTTAATCTTTGGAACGGAAATCGTCAGGATTCCGTTCTCAAAGGAAGCGTGAATGTCATTTTGCGTCACCTGCTCGCCGACATAAAAACTTCTCTGGCATTTGCCGGTAAAACATTCCTTGCGGACATATTTGCCATTTTTGTCTTTGATCTCGTTGTCGGCCTTGCGCTCCGCCTCGATGGTTAAGTAGCCGTCCTTAAGGCTTGCGCTTACATCTTCCTTGTTATAGCCGGGAAGCTCAATGCCTAATTCATATTTGTCTTCAAATTCTTTAATGTCTGTGTTCATCATGTTCCTTGCATTCGCAGAGTGGATAAAGCTCTCGGCAGGTCTGAATGTGTCGTTGAAAAAGTTATCGAACAGATCGTTTGAAAAAATACTTGGTACTAACATAATGAATTCCTCCTTTTTTAAAATGAGTCTATAGATATAGTCTGTAGGCTTTGGTTAAATATTATTCTCCAGGCTGATTGTTTCTCAACCTGTAACCTTGTTATAACACCGATTGTTAGCACTGTCAAGAGGCGAGTGCTAATTTTCACATTTTATTCACACATTAGCTGGACAATAGTCTATTATTCTGCTAATATGGATTAAAATGATGTAAAATAAACTATAGGGGGCTGACAGATGGCAGAAGACAGAAGGGTGCGCAAGACCAAAAAGGCAATTCAGGATGTATTTTGTGAACTTACCAAAGAGAAGAAGCTAAACGAGATTACCATTAAAGAGTTATGTGCCAAGGCAGATATCAACAAAAGCACATTTTATCTCCATTATCGGGATATCTATGACCTTGCCGCTTCCATTCAGGGGATGCTGATTCAGGATGTGTGCGCAATCATTGACGAATATCCGTATAACGAGACCATTACCAGGGCGCCGGAAATTTGGAAGCGGGTAGCGGACGCCCATTTTAAAAATTCTAATGATTTAGGGGTGCTGATGCGCAGACAGGGCATGCAGTCCATGGTGCAGGAATTTGAACGGGCTGTGATTGACCTGATTATGAAGAAGTTTGTGGATGCGGGCCTTAAGGAGGATTCCGAAGATTATTTCCAGCACCATTTAAACACGACCTTTATCATTAACGGCTATGTGGGCGTGCTGCGGGAGTTTGATGTTTCGGAGATGGAGGCCGCCATGATGGAGGTTTCTAAGCGGATTAGTACCGGATTCATGGTGGAGCTGTAGGATAAGGGGAACGGCGATGGCAATACAGGTAAAGAAATTTTCCTTTGTCTCTGCATATGACCGGGTACCCATCCATGGAACCTGCATGATACCGGAGCATCCGGTTGGAATTTTACAGATGGTTCATGGTATGTGCGAGCATGAGGAACGGTATCATAATTTTATGTGCGACATGGCCGGACGGGGATATGTCGCTTTGATGCACGACAACCGGGGGCATGGGAAAAGCGTGGCCAGCCAATGGGATATCGGATATAGTTATCCTGCGGGGGCGAAAGGATTTGTGGCGGACATTTATTCTGTGGCGGGGCGCATCCGTCGGCAGTTTCCCGGCCTGCCGCTGATTCTCTATGGACATAGTATGGGTTCTCTGGGCGTCCGGGCATTTTTGGCAAGACATGACGATATGATTGACGGACTGGTTATTTCCGGCAATCCGGGCTATTACGGGGTGACGCCGCTTGCTGAGAGTCTCCTTAAGATGCTGATAAAATGGAAAGGAGACCGGTATCGTTCTCCGTTTTTGCAGGGCGTCGGATTAAAGGCCTTTGGCTGGCGGTTCCGGAAAGAAGGACGGCAGTATCCCTGGATTGCGGCGGACCCGGAGGTGGAGGAAGAATTTATAAAAGATATAAGTTGTAATTTTACCTATACATTAAACGGGCTGCTGACGCTTTTGGATTTAAGTGTGATGGTTTACCAATCCGGCGGATATCAGGTGAAAAATCCTGATTTGCCGATTCTCTTTGTGTCCGGGGAAGACGATCCCTGTTATATTAATGAAAAAAAGTGGCGGCAGGCCATTGAGCGTATGCACGCCATAGGCTATGAACAGACTACGGCAATCCGCTTTCCAGGGATGCGGCATGAGATTCACAATGAGGTTTTGCGGCAGCGGGTATTTGATGAAATGGATGGATTTTTTCAGGATTATATCTTGCATTTTGAGGGGAATTAATTTATAATCCCGTCTTTGACAGTTACGAGAACAAGAAAAGCCTTACAACACCTGATATATAAGGGCTGTAAGGCTTTTA
>CANREG010000046.1 GCA_947629565.1 uncultured Lachnospiraceae bacterium | reverse complement strand
ATTCCCGAGTGGCCAAAGGGGACAGACTGTAAATCTGCTGCATATTGCTTCGGTGGTTCGAATCCACCTCCATCCATTTTAATTTCATATCGCGGGGTGGAGCAGTCTGGAAGCTCGCCGGGCTCATAACCCGGAGGTCATAGGTTCAAATCCTGTCCCCGCTACTTAACGCTTATCTAAGTGTTATGCCCAGATAGCTCAGTTGGTAGAGCAGAGGACTGAAAATCCTCGTGTCACTGGTTCGATTCCGGTTCTGGGCACTTTTTATTGCAGACAGGTTTCGGCCTGTTTTTTTTATTTCCTTTTTTCATAAAAATGTCTTTCTATCCCTATCAAATTATGTTAAAATATGACAGTAGTAATTTGAAAATTAGTTATGGGGGTTACAGGCATGAGATTGAATTTCTACTTAGAGGCGGGGGCTTTTATTATAGGCGTTGTGCTGTGGATTGCCAGCAGCGTCAGTTATAATGTGTTAGATTTGAGGGATAAGATTTATTTGAATATGCTGCGGATTATAACCGTATTTTTACCCTTTAATCTGTTGTCGGGTATGATAGTCCATGAGAACCTGTTCAGCCTGATGTGGCTGTCTGAATTACTTGTCTGCCTGAGCTTTTTCCTTATGGTGGGAGTCTGGGCGATTCTCAATATTTATTTGCTAAAGACGGTATACCGGTCTAACAGCATATCCATATCGGAATATGTGATAACAGGCTTCCCGGCCTTTGTTAATCTTTTGTTGATATTGGCAAACTGGGGAACCCATAAGGTGTTTGATGTGTGCAAGGTTGAGGATTCTGTGCAGGTTGTCTTTAATTCATGGTACAAGCTCCCTTATATTCTGGCAGCGGTTTCTCTGATTACATATTTGATTATTATTTTTCGTCATTACCATGAATTGTTAAAGCATGGCAGATATGTATTTTTTGGGATTCCCTTTGTGATGTTTTTTGGATATTACATTCAGTACCGGTTAAAGTCTACGGCTGTTCTGGGATTTACTTATGCGACGGTTCTGCTTTTACTGTATCTTTACAGTTATAACTATAATGTCAAGATTGATGGAATGACAAGGCTGATGAACCGGGAGTCTTTTCTGAAGAAGTTAGATTACCGGATTGGCTGTAATAAGAATATGACGGTAGCTTTGGTGGCTCTGAATGATTTTAAGCGCGTCAATCGGGAATACGGTTTTCAGAACGGGAATAAGTTCATCAAAGAGGTAGGCCGATATATCGATGATATTTCCCCGAAGAAAAGTACAGCCCGTTATAGCGGCGATATTTTTGGCGTTGTTTTGGAAGACTTTTCAGAGGAAGATGTGAAAGCCTGGAGCGACCAGATTTTAGAGCGGTTTGAACATTCATGGGAAGTCGATAAGCTCAAACATAAGATGACGACCTGTATCAGTATTGTAAGATATCCGGATATGGCGGAGAGCCTGACGGAAATTCAGGAATTGCTCGATTTTCTCAATACCTGCGCCAAGCAGAATAAGAACAACCAGTGTATTGTGTGCAACAGCGAATTTAAAGAAAAAATGCAGCGCCGTATCCGGATTACTTCTATATTAAAGGAAGTGATTCAGGACGGAAAGATTTATATCAAATATCAGCCTATTTTTGATGTGGAAGCGAACGCCTTTACTCGCGGGGAGGCTTTATTCCGGTTGAAGGACGGATTGCTGGGAGATATTTCCCCTGCCGAGTTTTTCCCGATTGCCGAGGAGAACGGTTATGTCATTGATATTGGATATGTGCAGATTGAGAAAATTTGTCAATTTATCCGCTCCTTTATGGACGCGGGTGAGAAGGTGCCGATTATCTCTGTGAACTTCTCAAGACAGCAGTTTATGGCGGAGGATGTAGAGAGCAGGCTTATGGAGATTCTGGATAAATACAACCTGTCTCCTGAACATATTGCCATTGAATTGCCGGAGGAAGTGTTCTCTATGCAGTATGACATGGCGAAAAAGCGCATAATGGATATGTCGGATAAGGGATTCCGGTTCTATTTAGACGGATTTGGAACAGGATTTTTGGATTTGTCCCACATGATGGAGCTGCCGTTTGAGATTATTAAGATTAACAAGAAGATGATAAGAGATACGGTTGACCATGAGAATATTTATCTGTTAGTCAGCGCAATGACTGCGGTATTTGAAGAAAACGGGAAGAAAATATTGGCGGACGGTATCGAGTCTGAGCAGATGAAGGAAATGGCGGATATGCTGTTTATGAACTATCTGCAGGGCTATTACCTTGGGGAGCCGCTGACGGAGGATAAGGCAAGGATTGAGTTTGCAAGAACAGAGATATTTGAGCCGATTCCGGATATGGATCAACTGCTGGCCTCTATGATGGAGGACGGCTCTTTGGATATGTCCGGCATTGATTTGAACAGTCTGGGACTTTCAGATGAGGAGATGTCAGAGTTGAATCAGGCGGGAATGGATATGTCAGAGTCAGCGCAGGAGGACATGCCTGCGGAGGATATGGACGGGAACCGGACGGCAGAGGAATAAATGACAGTCTTTGCATAATTTGAGGGAGATTTATATGGACTTAGAGGTTGGACAGGTTATCAAACTGAAAAAACAGCATCCCTGCGGCGCCAACGAATGGGAGATTATTCGTACCGGCGCGGATTTCCGGCTTCGGTGCAGGGGTTGTAGCCATCAGGTTATGCTGGCAAGACGGGTTGTGGAAAAGAATTTCAAAGGTTTCATAGAAAAAACTTGATTTATGAATTTCCTTATGGTACAATCTAACACTGTGGTGTATAACACAATTCCTTGCTCTCCTGGTGATGGGGAGGGCCAGAGACCATAAGGAGGTGCATAAGACATGAACAAATATGAATTAGCGTTGATTGTCAGTGCAAAGATCGAAGACGACGCTAGAGCAGATGCTGTCGAGAAGGCAAAAGATATTATTGCCAAGTTTGGCGGTACTGTGACAGAGGTCGAGGATGCTGGTAAGAAGAGATTAGCTTACGAGATCCAGAAGATGAAAGAGGGATTTTATTACTTCATCCAATTCGATGCGGAATCTGATGTTCCGGCACAGGTAGAAGCTCAAGTTCGTATTATGGAGCCTGTCATCAGATATCTGTGCGTTAGACAGGACGCGTAACGAATAGGAGGAATCCAAATGAATAAAGTAATTTTAATGGGACGCTTGACAAGAGATCCGGAGGTTCGCTTTTCTCAGGGTGAGAATGCGACGCAGATAGCCAGATATACCCTGGCAGTTGATAGAAGATTTCAGAGAAACAGCGATCAGACAGCAGATTTTATTTCCTGCGTTGCCTTTGGCCGCGGTGCTGAATTTGCTGAAAAGTGGCTGAAAAAAGGGACAAAGATCTGTGTTACCGGAAGAATCCAGACCGGAAGTTATACCAATAAGGATGGCGTTAAGGTATATACAACCGATGTTATTGTTGAAGATCAGGAATTTGCTGAGAGCAGAAATGCCGCCCAGAATAATGATGGCGGTGATTTTGGCGGTAATGCCCATCCGATGCCAAGCGCTGCAAGCAGCGATGGATTTATGAGTATACCTGAGGGTATGGAAGACGAGCTCCCGTTTGGATCGTAAAGAGGATTGTCAATTAGGAGGAAAGAATAATGGCATATAATAAGACAGATAAGCCAGAACGCGGAGATGCTCCAATTAAGAGAAGGACTATCCGCAGAAGAAAAAAGGTATGTGTATTTTGTTCTGAAGAGAACAATTTAATTGACTATAAGGACGTCAACAAATTAAAGAGATATGTTTCAGAGAGAGGTAAGATTCTTCCGAGAAGAATTACCGGTAACTGTGCTAAGCATCAGAGAGCTTTGACAGTTGCCATTAAGAGAGCACGTCACATTGCATTAATGCCTTATGTAGTAGATTAATAGCATAGGCTTAAGATTGCCACTGTGAGAATGCAGTGGCAATCTTATTCATAATCAGCTTCCCTAGCTCAGTTGGTAGAGCAACGCATTCGTAATGCGTAGGTCGTGGGTTCGAGTCCCATGGGGAGCTCTTTTTTATGCCCTGGAAGATTTGCCGTCCGGTAATTTTAAGGTTTGTCCAATGGTCAGCTTGTATGGCTGCTTGATTCCATTTATGTCGGCAAGCTTTTTCCAATCAATCTTTAATCTGGCGCCAATTCCGCTGAGAGTATCTCCTTTTTTCACAATATATGTACTTCCTGAAGATTTTTTTGCTACAGGTTTCGGGGCGGGTTGAGGCGCAGGTTTCTTTTCCTTTTCGGTTTTGGGGTTCGCTGCTTTATTTGATGGCGATTGTGCGGGTTTGGAGGCTGTTTTTTCCTCTGTGTCATATCGTGGCCGTCCATATCCGGCGATGCGGGAATAATTCAGGGGATAAGATTTTTTCGCTACGGTTCCGCCATTTGGTACTACTCCGCTGGCAGAACTGGTATTTCCCTCGATGGTGTAAACCGTTGTGGCAGTCACCTTATACACCAGTCCGGTATGGTTAATGCCGCCGTTGGCGTTTTTGAAAAAAATCTGGTCGCCCACCTTGGGATTTGTGGTGTGCCATGCATTTTTGTTTTTATACAGACCGGCGCTGTTTACAGTGTAATCGTCAAAATGACCGGCCAGCAGCCTCTTTGCATTGGAAACGCCATAGGCTTTTTGAAAACACCAATCCACAAAACAATCGCACCACGGCGCGGGAAAATCAATAACAGCAGGATATAATTTCTTCATATCCCGACCGTATTTTGTGTAGTTATCTTTTCCGGCGCCGGCGGTTTTAGAATCAAGAATGGTTTTGTTGGTCCGGTAGGCGGCGGCAGATTTTTCCATATATCCGACCTCTGCCTCTGCAATCTGAATCACCTTGCTTGCATAATGCTTTTCCATATCTTTCAACCTCCCTATATCTTTAGTTTGATAATATTATATATTTATATGTATTATAAGTAAAGAAATAATTGTTTCAATGCGGCGGGGAGGTTTGGCCGGATTGCCGGGAAATGCCAGGTAAACATTGACAAAATATTTTAAGTGAGATAACATACAGATGATATGGATAAACATTAATATAGGAAGAAAGTTATTTTAGGATATGCTTAAATTGTTGTCTGTATCAAATCTTAGCCAAAGGAGAGATGCGCATGAGTAAGTATACAAAACAAGATGTTATGCGGCTTGTAGAGGAAGAGGATATCGAGTTTATCCGGCTTCAGTTTACGGATATGTTTGGAACGCTGAAAAATGTGGCAATCACAGCCAGCCAGTTGGAAAAAGCGCTGGATAATAAATGTATGTTTGACGGTTCCTCCATTGAGGGATTTGTGCGGATAGATGAATCGGATATGTATCTGTATCCGGATTTGAATACCTTTGAGATATTTCCATGGCGTCCCCAGCATGGGAAGGTGGCAAGAATGATTTGCGATGTGTACCGCCCCAACGGAACGCCTTTTGAGGGGGACCCGCGCTACATTTTAAAGAAGGTATTGGAGAAAGCGGCTGATATGGGCTACAGCTTTGACGTGGGTCCGGAGTGCGAGTTTTTCCTGTTCCACACAGATGATGACGGAAGGCCGACGACGATTACCCATGAAAAGGCGGGTTATTTTGACATTTCCCCTCTGGATTTGGGAGAAAATGCCCGCCGGGATATTATACTGAATTTAGAGGCCATGGGCTTTGAGATTGAGGCCTCCCACCATGAGGTGGCACCGGCCCAGCATGAGATTGATTTTAAATATACCAATGCCTTAAAGGCGGCGGATAATATGATGACCTTTAAACTGGTGGTAAAGACCATTGCCAAGCGCCACGGACTTTTTGCCAGCTTTATGCCAAAGCCGGTATACGGCGTCTGCGGTTCAGGACTGCATATTAATATGTCGCTTTCTAAGGATGGAAAGAATATATTTAATGACCATTCTGCCCCGAACGGAGTCAGCAAAGAGGCGTATCAGTTTATCGCGGGAATCATGGAGCATATGAAGGGAATGACGCTGATTTCCAATCCCATTGTCAATTCCTATAAGCGTCTGCTGCCGGGATTTGAGGCGCCGGTCTATATTACGTGGTCAGAGGGCAACCGGAGTCCGTTGATTCGTATTCCTTCTACAAGGGGAACCAATATGCGGATAGAGCTGCGCTCACCGGACCCGGCGGCAAATCCTTATCTGCTGCTGGCAACCTGTCTGGCCGCAGGCTTAGACGGCATTAAGCGGGAATTGGAGATTCCGCCAAGCGTGGAGGGAAATGTATTTGAAATGTCCAAAAAAGAGTTAGAGGCCCAGGGCATTGAGTCCATACCCTCTAACTTAAGTAAAGCCTGCCACTATTTTGAAGATGATGAATTTATGAAGAAGGTGTTAGGCGAGCATGTGCACGCCAAATATTTAGACGCCAAGCGGAAAGAATGGAACCGGTTCCGGGAACAGGTGACGGCATGGGAGATTGAGGAATATCTGTATAAGATTTAAATATTTTTGGTAAGAAATGACTTCGTATAAGGCAAGGAGTGGAAAATGTGATCAGTATAATCGTAGTATTCCCCAAGCTGGAGGAGGCCAAAAGTATAAAAAATCTTCTTGTGCGCAACGGATTTGACGTGATGGCGGCATGCACTACGGCTGCCCAGGTGATTCATCTGGCAGATGATTTGGACAGCGGCATTGTGGTCAGCGGGTATAAGCTGGCGGATATGATGTACAGTGAGATGAAGGAATATCTGCCGGATACCTTTGACATGCTGCTGCTAGCGTCGAAACGGTACTATTCTGAGTGCGATTCGGAGGATATCGTCTGTCTGCCTATGCCGGTAAAGACGGCGGAGATTTTAGAGACTCTCCGGGAAATGTATGATAAGCTTTACGAGGAGAGGAAGAAGAAAAGAGCGAAGCCGGCAGTCCGGACCAAAGAGGAGCAGGAGATTATTATCAGGGCAAAAGGAATGTTAATGGACAAACGGGGAATGACGGAGGAAGAAGCCCATAAATATATACAGAAAAAGAGCATGGATAACGGTACCAATCTGGTAGAGACGGCGCACATGATTTTAGATGTATTTTAGGTGCGGGAGTAGTATAATGGGGAACAGGAAGGGAGGTTTCATATGAGGTTTACAAAAATGGAAGGCTTAGGCAATGATTATGTGTATGTGAATTGCTTTGCGGAGCAGGTGGAAAATCCCAAGGAGCTGGCGATAAAGGTCAGCGACAGGCATTTTGGCATTGGCTCTGACGGGCTCATTTTAATCAAGCCCTCTGATGTGGCGGACTTTTGCATGGATATGTATAATGCAGACGGTTCCCGCTCGGAAATGTGCGGCAACGGGATTCGCTGCGTGGCAAAATATGTGTACGACAAAGGACTTACGGATAAGACCAGTATTTCTGTGGAGACTTTGGCGGGAATTAAATATTTAGACCTTACGGTTGACAAGGGCAGGGTGGTTATGGTTACGGTCAATATGGGAGCGCCGGAGCTGCTGCCGGCAAAGATACCGGTCCGTTCGGATAAGGATATTTTAGTGGCGGAGCCGATTTCTGTCGGCGGGCAGGAATATAAGATGACCTGCGTCTCCATGGGCAATCCCCACTGTGTAGTTTTCGTGGAGGATACGGCGGCATTTCCCTTAGAGGAAAAGGGACCGTTATTTGAAAGCCATGAACTGTTTCCCAACCGGATTAATGCGGAATTTATTCAGATTCTTGACAGAAAGACAGTGAATATGCGGGTATGGGAACGGGGAACCGGCGAGACCTTAGCCTGTGGAACCGGCGCCTGCGCCTCGACGGTGGCCTGTATTTTGAACGGGCTTACAGATGATGAAATTACCCTGCATCTGTTAGGCGGGGATTTGAAGGTCCGCTGGGACAGGGAAGCCAATCTGGTGTATATGACCGGTCCGGCAGCCATTGTCTTTGACGGGGAAATTGATGTATAATAGGAAGACGATAATTTTACATAAAGTCTAAGGAGGATGTTATGTTTAAGGTAAATGACAATTATTTAAAATTGCCGGGCAGCTATCTTTTTTCCACCATTGGAAAGAAGGTGAGCGCATATAAGGAGGCGCATCCGGATAAGGAGGTTATCTCTCTTGGAATCGGAGATGTGACGCAGCCTTTGGCACCGGCCATTATTGAGAGCCTGCACAAGGCGGTGGATGAAATGGCGGTAAAGGAGACCTTCCGGGGGTATACGCCGGATTTGGGGTATGAGTTCCTTCGGAGCGCCATTGCAAAAAATGATTACAAGGCGAGGGGCGTGGATATTGCCATTGACGAGATTTTCATCAGCGACGGCGCGAAGAGCGACTCCGGCAACATTCAGGAGATTTTTTCCGTAGACAATAAGATTGCGGTCTGCGATCCGGTATATCCTGTGTATGTGGACACCAACGCCATGGCGGGAAGAACCGGTACTTACAATCCGGATACAGAGCTTTGGAGTGATGTAATCTATATGCCCTGCAAGGCGGAAAATGGGTTTGCGCCGGAGCTGCCGGAGACAACGCCGGATATTATTTATCTGTGTTTCCCCAATAATCCGACCGGAGCAACGATTAAGAAGGAACAGCTTCAGCAGTGGGTGGATTACGCCAATAAAAACGGGGCGGTAATTATCTACGATGCGGCTTACGAGGCGTATATCAGTGAGGAAGATGTGCCGCATTCTATCTATGAGTGCGCAGGGGCAAAGACCTGTTCCATTGAGCTTAGGAGTTTTTCAAAAAATGCAGGCTTTACGGGAACCCGTCTCGGATTTGCTGTAGTGCCGAAGGAGTTAAAGGACAGGGAGGGAACCTCTTTAAATGCGCTCTGGGCAAGACGCCATGGCACCAAATTTAACGGCGCGCCGTACATTATCCAGCGGGCAGGAGAGGCTGTGTATTCCGAGGAAGGCAAAAAGCAGACGGCAGAGCAGATTGCCTATTATATGAACAACGCCAAAATCATCAAGGAAGGTCTGGCCGAGGCAGGCTTTACGGTATCTGGAGGCGTCAATGCGCCTTATATCTGGCTGGCTACCCCGGAGGGCATGACTTCGTGGGAATTTTTTGACCACCTTCTGGAAAACGCCAATGTGGTGGGAACGCCGGGCTCCGGCTTTGGCCCCAGCGGCGAGGGCTATTTCCGGCTGACAGCCTTTGGAAGCTATGAGAATACATTAGAAGCCCTTAAGCGGATTCAGGCTTTGTAGGATTGCCCCTTGCGTAAATATTATGCGGGTGGTAAACTTAGATACATGAGTGGAAATACATTAAAGCTGTAATCATACAGTGAAGGAAAGGAAGTTAGTGAGATGAGCAAGAATATCGACTGGGCAAATTTAGGATTTGCCTATATTCAGACAGACAACAGATATGTATCCAATTACAAGGATGGCGCATGGGACGAGGGAACCATTACAACAGATGCAATGGTAACAATCAGCGAGTGCGCTGGCGTGCTGCAATATGCCCAGACCTGTTTTGAGGGACTTAAGGCATATACCACAGAAGACGGAAAAATCGTGTGTTTCCGTCCGGATTTGAATGCGAAGAGATTAGCGGATTCCTGCAGACGGTTAGAGATGCCGGTATTTCCGGAGGATCGTTTTGTGGAGGCTGTGGTAAAGACCGTTCAGGCCAATGCGGATTATGTTCCCCCTTACGGTTCCGGCGCTACCCTGTATATCCGTCCCTATATGTTTGGAAGCAATCCGGTTATCGGCGTGAAGCCGGCAGACGAGTACCAGTTCCGTATTTTTGTGACGCCGGTAGGCCCGTATTTCAAGGGCGGCGCAAAGCCTATGACAATCCGCGTGTCTGATTACGACAGGGCAGCTCCCCGCGGAACCGGTAACATCAAGGCGGGCGCTAACTATGCCATGAGTTTACAGATGATTGTAGACGCCCATAAAGAGGGATTTGAGGAGAATATGTATCTGGACCCTGCAACCAGAACCAAGGTGGAGGAGACAGGCGGCGCTAACTTTATTTTCATTACCAAGGACGGAAAGTTTGTCACACCGAAGTCTGACAGTATTCTGCCGTCTATTACCCGCCGTTCCTTGATGGTTGTGGCAGAGAAGTATTTAGGTATGACCGTAGAGCACAGAGAGGTCAGATTTGAAGAATTAAAGGATTTTGCAGAGTGCGGACTTTGCGGAACAGCAGCCGTAATCTCTCCGGTAGGCAAGGTGGTAAACCACGGCGAAGAAATCTGTTTCCCAAGCGGAATGGACGAGATGGGACCTGTCACCAAGAAATTATATGACACCCTGACAGGAATCCAGATGGGCCGCATTGAGGCGCCGGAAGGCTGGATTAAGACCATACAGTAATTTGGTTAATCGGGTTAAGGCCAATGCATTTTCTTGTCCGGACAAACGGTTTTGGCGATTGGTTATTTATGAGGGAAACCGGCAATAGAATATAACAGAAAGAAATCAGAGGTTATCTATGCGGATTATCGATATGCATTGCGATACCATAAGCGCTATCCTTGAAGCCCAAAAAAGAGGAGAGCGCGCCGGTCTTAAAGAGAATACATTTATGCTGGATTTACAGCGGATGCAGCAGGGCGGATATTCTGTACAGAATTTTGCCCTGTTTGTGGAACAGGAAACGGGAATCAGCTCTTATGACAAAGTCATGGAGCTGCTTTCTGTTTTTAAGGCGGAAATGAGCCGGAATAAGGACAGGATTACGCAGGTGACAACTACCGGTGAGATTGCGGAAAACGAAAAGGCCGGGAGACTGTCCGCCCTGCTTACGGTAGAGGGCGGCGAGGCCTGCGGAGGAAGTCTTGATAATCTCAGGCAGTTATACAGGGAAGGCGTGCGGATGATGACGCTTACCTGGAATGATCCCAATGAGTTAGGCTTCCCGAATTATAGTGAACACCTGGATTTTTATACGCCGGACTGTGAGAGAGGGCTTACAGAAACGGGAATTGCCTTTGTGGAGGAAATGGAAAATCTGGGTATGGTGATTGATGTATCCCATTTGTCGGACCGGGGCTTTTGGGATGTGGTTCGGTATTCAAAACGCCCCTTTGTGGCAAGCCATTCCAACGCAAGGGCTGTGTGTCCGTGGGTGAGAAATCTTACCGACGACATGATTAGAAGGTTAGCGGAACGGGGCGGGGTTACGGGCCTTAACTATTGCGGGGATTTTCTGCGGGACCCCTTTGCGGGGACGGAAAAAGAGGGAAACCAGACAAAGCCCGGATTATCCCTTGCAGGGAAAAGACCGGGAGAGAGAAGCAGGGCGGATTTGTCCGACCTTGTCAAACATGCAAGACATATGGCAAATGTGGGCGGCATAGAGTGTTTGGGGCTTGGCAGCGACTTTGACGGGATCCCTCCGTATGCCGGTATGCCCAAGGCGGAACACATGGAGAAACTCTGGTATGCTCTGGCAAAAGGGGGATTTCATGAAGGGGAGATTGAAAAAATATTTTACGGAAATGTGTTCCGGTTATATAAAGATGTGCTGGGATGAATAAAAGGCAAATAAAACAGCCTATCCTGTGTCGGTTACAGGATAGGCTGTTTCCAATCTTGTTATTTAACGCCGTTAATCAGCTCGTCTAACATCTTAGGCAGCTCGGTATCCATATTGTCGTCGTTAAACTGGCAGGTACCCACTGCTTTGTGTCCGCCGCCGCCATATTTTAACATCAGGCTTCCGACATCTACATTGGAGGTCCGGTTCAATATGCTGTAGCCCACTGCGGCAGAACAGCCCTTGCCACCTTTGCCGTTGACAATCCATGCGGAAATATTCTGTTCCGGATACATACTGTATATCATAAAGCGGTTGCCGGAATAGATTGGGTCTACGCCCCGAAGGTCGGTAATGATGACGTCCTTCTCCACTCTTGTATGGGCAGATACCATTTCCTTAAATTTCTCTGTCTGCTCAAAATATACATCAATTCGCTCCTTCACATCCGGAAGCGCCAAAATCTCTTCTGTGCTCATGGTACGGCACGCCTGCATTAATTCCTCCATTAGCTTGTAATTGGGAATGGTGAAATTGCGCCATCTGCCAAGACCTGTACGGGGATCCATTAAAAATCCGACTAAAATCCAGCCGGTTGGATTCTGTACTTCCTCAATGGTCAGGTTACCGGAATCCACTTTGTCCACTGCCTCCATCATCTCGTCAAAATGTCCGAACCGCTCCTTGCCGCCGTAATAGTCATAGATAATTCTGGCGCAGGAGGGAGTAATCCGGCTTTCACCTTTATATTTGCCCTCTAATTCCTGACGCTCATGTTCGCTGGAATGGTGGTCGAACCAGAGTCCGCAGCCCTCCACAAAGGGTACGTTTGCAAGACAGTCATTCTCGTCTACCGGCACCAGCCCGTCCTGTAAATCTTTAGGATGCGCAAAGGTCCATGAATCAATAATTCCCGCTTCAAGCAATAAAGCGCCGCAGGCAAGTCCGTCAAAATCTGAACGTGTTACTAATCTCATATGTATCTTACCTCCCCAAACATATAATCTATGTTTTATTTTATCGTATTTTTGTGGGTATTTCAAGGATTATCCTATAAAAGCTGCAAAAAATATGCTAGAATAAAAGATGTTTTTACGGTGGCAAATATCGTCAGCGAAGGTGGCTCTTGCGGCCGGAAAAATGCAATGAATTATCGTAAGCGTTGTGTAGCAAATATTGCCGGAGAGGGACGCTTTTCTGAATAAGATCAACAGGGAAACGGAGAGGAAACGGGCGCATGAATCTGGGACAGGACAAGGAGACAGTTTTATATCGAAAATATCTGCTGCCTACCATGCTGGGGATGGCCTTTAACGCAATCTATATTATTACGGATACGTTGATGATTGGCAAGGGAATCGGAGAGACTGCGCTGGTGGCGCTGAATCTGCTGTTGCCGGTATTTTCTGTGTATTTTGGCGTGGGGTATCTCTTTGGAATCGGCGGCTCTGTTTTGTTGTCTGTGGCGAAAGGAAACGGCAATAAAAAGGAGCAGATGCGGATTTTTACCACTACGGTAACGGCGGCGCTGCTGGTGGGAATTGTGGGAAGTGCAGCGCCTTTTTTGCTACAGGGCAGGATATACCGGCTGATGGGAGTGAGCCGGGAGGTGCTTTCCTATGCGAAGGCGTATGGCAGCATTTTCTTTGCCTTTGGCTGGGTATTGGTGATGCAGCCGGTTATTCTTGCCTTTGTCCGGAATGATGAGGCCCCAAAGCGCGCCATGGCGGGAACGGTGGTCGGCTCCAGCCTTAATGTGATTTTAGATTACATTTTTATCTATAAATGGAATTTGGGAATGAGCGGAGCCATTGCCGCCACCATTATCGGTAATGGCGTTAATCTTTGCATCGGTCTAAGCCACCTTTTTTCCGGCAAAAATCATCTGCATTTTTCGTGGAGGGCGCTTCGGCCTGAACGGATACCCAAAATCATGAAAAACGGGGCTGCGCCATGCCTTAACGAGGTGGCGTGGGGGATTGTGGTGTTTTTGTTCAACCAGCAGATTATACGGTATTACGGGGGCGGTTATGCCCTTGTCATATACAGCATTATTACGAATACCCTGATTGTGACAAATTCCTTTTTAAACGGAGCGGGGGACGCCATGCAGCCCTTGGTATCTTACAATCTGGGAGCGGGTAAGCCCCGGCGGATTAAGCGCTTTTTTCAGATTGGGTTTTGCACCATTGCGGGAATGGCGGTGGCCATGTATGGATTGATTTTCTTCGGGACGAATCGGTTAATCCACCTCTTTGTGGAGCCGTCGGCTGTCGTGGTTACAGAGGGGACGCCTGCAATCCGTATCTATTTTCTGTCCATGCTGTTTGCTATGGTGAATATCTACAGCTCCATTTTCTTTCAGGCTGTGGTACGGCCTAAATATGCGCTGACAATCAGCCTGCTCAGGGGATTTCTGCTAAGCGCGCTGTTTGTCTTGGTGGCGCCGGCGTTTTTTGGAAAGGAAAGTATCTGGTGGATTATGACGGCTGTGGAGGTGTGTACTATGGCGGTGACCCTGTGGTTTTATGGGAGGCTTGGGAAAAGCCGGAAATCAGCTATGGAAAAACGGTAAAAATGCTGAGGCAAAACCGCTTCGGAAAAACCGAAAGTTTTAACTTTACAAATAAAGTTAAAAAAGTTAAAATGGGCATATAAAATAACAGTGAGGAGGTGCGCCTGTGACAAGCGAGGAATATAATAAAATATTAGCCGAGATAGCGGCACTGCCCCCAGGCGGCATTACCTACAAAAAGATAAACGGAAAAGAATATGCCTACTATCAATGGAGAGAAAACGGAAAGCAGCATTCAAGAAGAACGAAAGACAGCGAGTTAAAGGAACTTTCAAGACAAATCGCGCATAGAAAAGAGCTCCAGGAGATGCTACAGGATATGGAGATACGGGAAACTTTGGAAAATAAAGAAACGTATCCGTTTCGCTGCATGGTAAGAATCGGAGAGGAGCTCAATCGTTTTGCAAAGCCGGTTAAGAAATGGGTAAAAAGGGAATGTTATCGGCAGCTTTATGATTATATTTATGGGGAAATACAGGACAGAGTGTATATTTTGTATGGCTTGAGAAGGACAGGCAAGACAACGTTAATCCGTCAGATTATATCGGAAATGGATTTTGATGCGCTCGGCAAAACGGTCTTTATCCAGATACAGGACGGCAGGACCTTAGATGATGTCAATCAGGACTTGAAGTATCTGGAACAGAAAGGGTATCGCTATGTGTTTATTGACGAAGTTACTTTATTGGATGATTTTATTGAGGGCGCGGCGTTGTTTTCCGATATATTTGCAGCCAGCGGAATGAAAATCGTGTTATCCGGTACGGATTCCCTTGGCTTTATGTTTACGGAAGATGAGGAGCTGTATGACAGATGCATTATGTGCCATACGACATTTATTCCTTATCGGGAGTTTGAAAATGTACTGGGGATTACGGGCATTGATGAGTACATTCAATATGGCGGAACCATGAGTTTTAGCGGGCGGCGTTACAATGACAACGGTTCCATATTCGCCACGAAGAAAAGCACTGATGAATATGTAGACAGCGCAATTGCCAAAAATATACAACATTCCCTGAAGAATTATAAATATGAGGACCATTTTCGCTCGCTGCGCCGGCTGTATGAGAAAAATGAATTGACGAATGCGATTAACCGCATTGTAGAAGATATCAATCATCGGTTTACAATAGAGGTGCTGACCAGGGATTTTCAGTCAAACGATCTTAAAATTTCAGCGGGCAATCTGCGGAAAGACAAAAAACAGCCGACGGATATACTGGACCGGGTTGATATATGCAAAGTAAATGAAATGTTGAAGTCCTTACTGGAAATCAAGGATAAAGAGGAGCAGACGGTAGAAATACAGGATGCGCATCGCTTCGAGGTAAAGGAATATCTGGATTTACTGGACTTGACAGTGGAAATTGAGAACAGATGGATGACCGATTATAACCGCAGAGAAACCAGAATTGTATTCTCGCAGCCGGGAATGCGGTATTCTCAGGCCGAGGCTTTAATCAAATCCCTTATGCAGGATGATATGTTTAGAAATCTGTCTTTGGCAGAACGAAACAGGGTGACGGAACGGATCACAGATGAAATCAAGGGCAGAATGATGGAAGATTTAGTCCTTTTGGAAACAAAGATTTCAAAAAAGGAGTGCGAGGTGTTCCGTCTGCAGTTTGCCGTAGGTGAATTTGATATGGTGGTCTTTTATCCGGAAAAGGGAAATTGTGAGATTTATGAGATTAAACATAGCAGGGAAGTGGTTTTGCAGCAGTGCCGACATTTACTGGACGAGGCAAAATGCAGAGACGCTGAGTTCAGATATGGCCCCATTATCGGCAAATATGTTATTTACCGGGGAACGGCGACAACGCTTCTGACAGCCGGATTGGAGGCGGCGGAGGATATAACCTATTTAAATGTGGAGGAGTATTTGAAAGGACTATGAGAAATAGGAATGTTAAAGCCGTCGCAGATATGATATAATAAGCGCGAAGTGCGAATTTAGTGAGTAATATCTGTCACCTTAGCGAGTGAAACGAGCTTAGTTGACAGGCAATAACATTCCGGGTAAGGGAGGCGGCAATGAACACAAAATATGTATTTCTTGATATAGACGGAACTTTGGTGGCGGCGGACGGCGTTATACCAGACAGCGCAAGGGAGGCTATCGGGAAGGCCAGGGCAGCGGGACACAAGGTATTTATCTGTTCCGGCAGGTCCCGGTGCGAGATGCACGAGGATATTATGAGCGTTCCCTTTGACGGCATTGTGGGTTCGGCGGGAGCCTATGTGGAATTAGAGGGCAGGATGATATATCACCGGCCCATGACGGAGGCCATGAACAGGCGGCTGCTAGATTACTTTTTGGGTAAAAATATGGCGGTTTTGCTGGAAACGAATGACGATTTGTTAGTCAATGATATTGGCTTGGAATATATCCGCAGGCATATTGAGGAGTGCAATGCCAGAGGGGAGCCCTACGACAAGGCGCTGTTTGACCTGGCAAGCCCCCTTTCGGCGGTGAAGGAGCCGTACAAGCTGCCGGTAAACAAGCTTTTATATGTGACGAAGGAGCATGAACCGGAACAGATAAAACAGGATTTACAGGCAGAGTTTACCGTAGTGGACAGCGCAATCAGGCTGCCGGGGCGAAGTGGCGAACTCTCGGAGCCCGGCATGGATAAGGGCAATGGAATCCGGATTTTGATTTCCCATTTCGGGGCAGACCGGAAGGACACCATTGGAATCGGAGACGGAGAAAATGATATACAGATGCTTCGGGAAACCGGATTTGGCGTCGCCATGGGAAATGGCAATCCGAAGTTAAAGGAGATTGCGGATTATGTGACGACAGATGTAGATAAGGACGGGCTTTACAACGCCTTTCTTCACTGCGGGCTTTTCCAGGCGTAACGGGGCCGTTTTGCAAAACTCGTGCAGGAAATTCAGTTTATGATGCAGCGTGTATGGTAAAATTATGAATTATGGATTATAATAGACAAAGATGTCAAGAGGATAACAGGAGGTGCAGGATGCAGATAACAGATGAAACGATTAAATATGTGGGAATCCTTGCAAAGCTGGAGCTTTCCGATGAGGAAAAGGAGCAGGCTAAGAAGGATATGTCTAACATGCTTCAGTATGTGGGAAAGTTAAATGAACTGGATACGGAGGGCGTGGAGCCCATGAGCCATACATTTTCCGTTCATAATGTGTTCCGGGAAGATGTGGTAACTAACGGGGATGAACGGGACAATATGTTAAAGAATGCGCCGGAGCAGAAGGAAGGGGCCTACAAGGTACCAAAGACCTTTGAATAAAACGGGGGCGAACCGGCGCGAGTACCCTTGAATGGAACGAACAGGGAAAGGCAAACCGGCGCGAGTGTCCTTGAATGGAACGAACAGGGAAAAATGAACCGGTGCGAGTGCCCCTTAATAGAACGAACAGGAAGGAGAACGATATGGACTTAAATCTGACAGCCGTGGAGTTGGGAAAGAAAATTAAGAATAAAGAGATTTCCGTTGTGGAAGCCGCTTCGGCTTATCTGGATAGCATAGAGGCAAAGGAGAAGGAGATTAACGCCTTTGTAACCATAGACCGGGAAGGCGCGTTGAAACGGGCGGAGGAAGTACAGGGTTTGATAGACGCAGGAAAGGTTACGGGCCCCTTGGCAGGGGTTCCGGTTGCCATTAAGGATAATATGTGCATCGACGGAATGTTAACCACCTGCTCGTCAAAGATTCTGTCTAATTTTAAGCCCGCCTTTACCGCAACGGCAGTGGAGAAATTGCAGGCGGCAGGAGCGGTGATCGTGGGAAAGACGAATATGGACGAGTTTGCCATGGGCTCCACGACAGAGACTTCATTTTATGGAGAGACAAAGAATCCATGGGATTTAACCAGAGTGCCGGGCGGCTCCTCAGGCGGTTCCGCAGCGGCAGTGGCGGCAGAGGAAGTGCCTTACGCCTTAGGCTCTGATACCGGCGGCAGTATCCGCCAGCCCGCAGGCTTTTGCGGGGTAACGGGAATGAAGCCCACCTATGGGCGGGTATCCCGATATGGACTGATTGCCTACGGCTCCTCCTTAGACCAGATTGGGCCGATAGCGAAAGATGTGACAGACTGCGCCGCAATTTTAGAGGCAATCAGCGGCAAGGACGATAAGGATTCCACCTCGGTAAAGGAAGCCGGAGATGATTTCATGGCGGCCCTGACAGATGATGTGAAGGGGCTTCGCATCGGTATTCCAAGAGACTATTTCGGGGAAGGATTAGACGCCGAGGTCAAGGCGGCTGTTATGGCTGCGGCAAAGGTGTTAGAGGAAAAAGGCGCCGAGGTTGAGGAGTTTGATTTGAGTCTGGTGGAATACGCTATTCCCGCTTATTATATTATCGCCTCCGCCGAGGCAAGCTCAAACTTAGAGCGTTTTGACGGGGTAAAATACGGCTACCGTACAGCCGAATTTACGGACCTTCACAATATGTATAAGAAAACCCGCTCCGAGGGCTTTGGGCCGGAGGTGAAGCGGAGAATTATGTTAGGCTCCTTTGTGCTGTCCTCCGGATATTTTGACGCATACTATATGAAGGCCCTCCGCACAAAGGCGCTGATTAAGCAGGCGTTTGACCGGGCCTTTGAAAAATATGATGTGATATTAGGGCCTGTGGCTCCGACCACCGCCCTAAAGCTGGGCGAATCCTTAAGCGACCCGATTAAGATGTATTTAGGCGACGTCTATACGGTGTCCGTAAATCTCGCCGGTCTGCCGGGAATTTCCCTGCCATGCGGCTATGACAGCAACGGACTTCCGATTGGCCTTCAGCTTCTCGCCCGCCATTTTGACGAAAAGAGCATAATCCGCGCCTCATACGCATTTGAGCAGAGCAGGGAATATAAGCGTCCTGCTTTTGCAGTGGAAAGGGGGCTTTAAGATGAGCAAGGTATATGAAACCGTAATCGGATTAGAGGTGCATGTGGAGTTGGCGACGAAGACAAAGATTTTCTGCGGCTGTTCCACCGCTTTTGGCGGAGCGCCGAATACCCATACCTGTCCGGTGTGTACCGGTATGCCCGGTTCTCTGCCGGTGCTGAATAAGGAAGTGGTAAATAAGGCGATTGCCGTAGGTCTTGCCACCAACTGTACCATTACCCGAAACTGCAAATTTGACCGCAAGAATTATTTTTATCCCGATAATCCGCAGAATTATCAGATTTCCCAGCTTTATTACCCTATTTGCCGGGACGGCAAGGTGGAGATTGAAGTGGACGGAAAGAAAAAATATATCGGTATCCATGAGATTCATATGGAGGAAGATGCGGGCAAGCTGATTCATGACGCTTATACCGACAGCTCCCTTGTGGATTTCAACCGTTCCGGAGTGCCGCTTATCGAGATTGTTTCGGAGCCGGATATGCGCTCGGCAGACGAGGTGCTCGCATATCTTGACAAGCTGCGCACCACGATACAGTATTTAGGCGCCTCCGACTGTAAATTAAATGAGGGCTCCATGCGGGCAGATGTGAACCTGTCCATTCGCGAGGTTGGCGCAGAGGAATACGGCACCAGAACCGAGATGAAGAACTTAAATTCCTTTAAGGCCATTGCCAGAGCCATTGAAAATGAGCGGGAACGCCAGATTGACCTGTTAGAGGCAGGAAAAGAAGTGGTGCAGGAGACCAGACGGTGGGACGATACCAAGGAATATTCTTATGCCATGCGTTCCAAAGAGGACGCCCAGGACTACCGCTATTTTCCGGACCCGGATTTGGTGCCTATTGTCATCAGCGACGAGTGGTTAGAGGAAATTCGTAGCAAACAGCCGGAGTTTCGGGAGGAGAAAAAGGCCCGCTACCAGGAGGAGTACGGCCTGCCGGAGTATGACGCGGATATCCTGACCGGAACCAAGAAGCTGGCGGATATTTTTGAGGAAACCATAGCCTTAAATGCAAATCCGAAAAAGGTTTCCAACTGGCTTATGGTGGAGACGATGCGTCTGTTAAAGGAAAAGGAAATGGAGCCGGAGGACATCACATTTTCTGCGGCGAACCTGGCAAAGCTGATTCAGCTTACGGACGACCAGGCAATTAATTCTACGGTTGCCAAGGAAGTATTTGAAAAAATCTTTGCAGAGGACATTGACCCGGCTCAATATGTGGAGGAGAAAGGGTTGAAAACCGTAAATGACGAAGGCGCCCTCCGCGCCACGATAGAGCAGGTCATTGCGGATAATCCCCAGTCCGTTGCGGATTATCGGAACGGCAAGGAAAAAGCCATTGGATTTTTGGTCGGGCAGACCATGAAGGCCATGAAGGGCAAGGCAAATCCGGGCATGGTGAACCAGATTTTGAAGGAGCTGTTGTAGAAGACTGCAAAAGGAGTCTGATATAAAAAAGAATGAAGGTAACTAGGAGGCTGTTGCACTAAATGATTAGTGCGCAGCCTCGTTTTTTTGCAATTTTTATTTTGTTATATATACGTTAACAAAAATCTGCGACAATAGAGAAAAACCAGGTAAGGCAGCAAGCCTTACGGACAGGAGGACACTATGGAGCGCAGAATTACACAAAAGATGCTTAAGGGCTACGAAGCCTGTTTGCGGGAGGAGGAAAAGAGCGGGGCAACCATCAGGAAATACATAAGCGACCTAAATAAGCTGATGGCCTATGCTGACGGGCGGCCCCTGACAAAAAGCCTGCTGCTGGCGTATAAGGAAAAGCTTTACCGGGAAGACGGCTATAAGATTAACAGCGTCAATTCCTATCTGGTGGCGGCAAACCGCTTCTTTGAATATATGCAGTGGTATGACCTTAAGGTAAAGACCTACCGGGTGCAGAAAGAAACTTTCTGTCCGGAAAGCAGATATTTAAGCAAAGGAGAATACAAGCGGCTTTTGCGGGAGGCAAAAAGAGAAAAAAAGCCGCGGCTTTTTATGATACTGGAAACCCTGGCTTCTACCGGGATGCGGGTGTCGGAGCTCCGGTTCCTGACCATTGGGGCGGTAAAACGGGGACAGGTGGAGATTCACAATAAGGGAAAGGTGCGGACGGTTTTGCTATCCTCCGGGCTTCAAAAGCAGCTTTTGCTGTATATTGCCAGAGGGCATATCCGCTCCGGCGTGGTGTTTTGCACCAGAAGCGGGGAACCGGTGGACCGGAGTAATATCTGGCGGGAAATGAAGGAGCTGTGCCGGAAGGCAGGGGTGGAGCCGGATAAGGTGTTTCCGCATAACCTGCGGCACCTGTTTGCGCAGTGCTTTTATGAAATCAAAAAAGATATCGCAAAACTGGCTGATGTGCTGGGACACAGCAGTATTGAGACGACAAGAATCTATATCCGTACTACTTCTAGGGAATACAGGAAACAGCTGGAAATGCTGAATCTGATTGAATTGTGGTGTTAGTACAACATATGAAATAATATATCGTAACCACGCCTATGACTATAACATAATTTTTTCCCTGTTTCAATGGTTTTTTTTGGAATCTTCTAATATTTTAAATAATATCTAATATTCCGGCGTTCTGGCAGACCGGATAATGGGGAAAGTCTGCCCTTTTTTCAATAAAATCATTCCGTTTGGCATACATTTTTTTCTTTCAGCAAAAATCTTTTCCGGCATATTCTTTCTTTATTATATCAAGACAGTTAACGGCGGAACGCTCAAAAACTTATATGAAGCTGTGCGGGCAGAACCAATACCATAAGCAGGTTTTTTTATGCACGCCGGTACTTAGGTGGTGCGTCAG
>CANREG010000045.1 GCA_947629565.1 uncultured Lachnospiraceae bacterium | reverse complement strand
AAAAGCCTTACAGCCCTTATATATCAGGTGTTGTAAGGCTTTTCTTGTTCTCGTAACTGTCAAAGACGGGATTATACCTTATTTTTTTCTGTTTCACAAGGGGAGACTCCGATATGGGTTCCCATTGAAAAATCCTTTTCAGGGGAATATAATAAAAAAGGATTTTCCGGGAACAAATTGCCGCTGCCAGGCACAAAAAACGGGGGGCGGAATATACTAAGGTTATAAGACAATACGCCTTTGGTCGGTTATTTGATACAGGAAAAAGGAATGGAATCAGCCTGCAGGGGGAGAGGCTCCTGTTTTGGCCGGCGGCACGGCTGCAATGGGAAAATACAGGGATTACATCAAAGGCTTGACGATAAACGAGAATAAGAGAAAGGCAAATGTACCTTATGGATAAAGAAACAAAAGAAATGAAAGCATTTACCTATATTGTGGAGTGCGCGGACGGTTCCCTCTATACCGGCTGGACCAATGATTTGGATAAGAGAATGGAACGCCATAACAGCGGGGCCGGAGCCAAGTATACAAGGGGCCGGAGACCGGTGCGGCTGGTGTATTACGAAGCGTATGCGACAAAACAGGAAGCCATGAAACGAGAGGCGGCAATTAAGAGATTAGGCAGGGCAGAAAAACTTAAATTGATTGGACAGGCCCCTGCGACAAAGGATGATAGACAGGAATGAAACAGGAATACCATAGATTTTACAAGGATACAAGGGAAGAAAAAGAGAAAAAAAGGAGGGCAGCGGGAAAGAGAAACCGCGCCAGACAGCGAATGGAACGGCTGATGACTGTCGGCATAGTGGGTATTTGCGCCATCGTGGTAATCTTTGCCCTGATTATTTCCATCCGGCATTTTTATCTGCAAAGGAAAAGAAACGAAGAACCGGTTACGGAGGAGGTGCTGGTAATCCCACCTCTCGCCGGAGTGGCCGAACAGTTTCCGGACCTGCCGATTACCGAGGAATTTTTGACGGTTAATCCATATTCCAGACCGGGACTTGCCCTGTCTGCAACGCCGCAGTATATCGTGATCCACTATACGGCCAATCCCGGCTCCACAGCAAGGGAGAACCGGAATTATTTTGAAAATTTAAAGGATACGGAGGAAACCTACGCCAGCGCCCAGTTTGTCATCGGGTTAGAGGGCGAGATTATCCAGTGCGTACCCTGCAATGAGATTGCCTATTGTTCGAATAACCTGAATGATGTGTGCATATCCATTGAGCTCTGCCACCCCGACGAGAGCGGCAGCTTTAATGATGCGACCTATAACAACTGCGTCTATCTGGTGGCAAAGCTGATGAATTACTATCATCTGGATATGGAGCATCTTATCCGCCACTATGATGTGACGGGAAAAAACTGTCCCAAATATTTTGTGGAGCATGAGGACCGCTGGCAGGTATTCAAGGGTTTTGTAGAAGAATACCGCCAAAAATATCAGGAAGAGTAGAGGTTACAGCCTGAATTTAATCCGGACCGGTTCTCTCAGCTTTTGTCCGCCTCTGGATTTTACCTTGGTGGTGATGTTGAGAAAATAATCCGTGTCCTGAGCGTAGGGCTCTAAAGGCTCTACCTCAATCTCCATGTTGGCGTCATTGTAGGAAAATTTGGTGGCAAGTCTGGCGCCGTCCTCGCTTTCCACCCATAAATTGTCAGAAGTGATTGTGGTTGGGTCTAACGCCGTAGTAAAACGGCAGCGCCATACAAACTTACCGGTCTTAAAGCTTAGGTTCTGACGGACTCTGTTCTCATACCCCTCAGATACCTCTTCGATTTCAATAAAATTTCTAGCCATGTCTCTAACCTCCCGTACTGTTATTGTTCAAAGCCCACGAGAAATGCTTTCTGGTTGATTTCTACGGTTTTTGGAGGAACGGTCTTTGCAATCACATCAAGCCATTCCTTTTTGTCAAAATCCATATGCTTTGCAGCCACGCCCAATACAATGTTGTTAAATACCCTGGAATTGCCAAGTTTAAGGGCTTCGTCGGCTGCGTCTATGGCGTATACCTGATAGGTCTTTGCCAGATCCTCGATAATGTGTTCCGGGTATTCGGCGGCGCCTGTGACAACGGTGATTGGATCAATGCGCTGGTCGTTTACCACCAATGCCCCACCCGGTTTCAGGAAATGAGCGTAGCGCAGGGCCTCTAACCGCTCAAAGGCGATCAGCACATCTGCCTGCCCCTCCTCTACAATAGGCTCCTCCACCTTTTCCCCGTAGCGCACAAAGGTAACTACGGAGCCGCCTCTCTGGGCCATTCCATGAACCTCGGAGAGCTTCACATCATATCCGGCGGTTAAGATAATTCCGCCTAATATCCGGCTGGTCAACAGGGTTCCCTGTCCTCCTACGCCGACAATCATAATATTCTTTGTCTCAGCCATTATTTTGCCACCTCCTCTATTGCATCAAACGGGCACAGGTTCTTACAAAGTCCGCAGCCGTTACACATGGTGGCGTCTATGGAAATGGTGCCGTCTTCGTTTTTGGTCAGCGCCGGACAGCCCGGCTTTAAGCACATGCCGCATTTTTTACATTTTTCCGGCACAGGGACGCATTTATTCGGAAAATGTACTTCTTTGAGAAGGGCGCAGGGTGACTTGGTAATGATAACAGATACGGCGTCCCTTGCGGTCTCCTCTTTGATAACCCGTTCTAACTTCTTGATATCGAAGGCATTGACCTCTGTCACATGCTCAATTCCCATAGCCTTGCACAGATGGTAAATGCTGATGGCGGGAACCACCTTGCCCTGCAATGTCTTGCCTGTGGCGGCATGGTCCTGATGTCCGGTCATGCCTGTGGTGGAATTATCCAGGATAATTACGGTTCCGGTACCCTGATTATACACCATGTTCATCAGGGAGTTGACGCCGGTATGCATAAAGGTGGAATCGCCGATAACGGCAACCCAGTTCTTTATGTAATCCTTGCCCTTTGCCATTTCCATGCCATGGAGGGAGGAAATGGAGGCGCCCATGCAGATTGTGGTGTCAACAACGCTTAAAGGAGCGACAGCGCCTAAAGTATAGCAGCCGATATCTCCGGCGGCGTGAATCTTTAGTTTGTTCAGTACCGTATATACGCTTCTGTGCGGACAGCCGGGACATAACAGAGGCGGTCTTGCCGGTACCTCTGCCGGCGGGTGAATGTCCACCGTCTCTTTTAAGACAACCCGGCGCAACATATTGGCGCTGTATTCGCCCTGCACCGTAAAGGCGTCCTTTCCGATACAGTCAATGCCCATGGCGCGCACCTGCTCTTCGATGACCGGCTCTAGTTCCTCAAAAATATAAAGGGTATCTACTTTTTCGGCAAATTCCTGAATCAGCTTCTTTGGCAGCGGGTGGACTAATCCTAACTTTAGTACGGAAGCCTGCGGACAAGCCTCTTTTACATAGGTGTAGGGAATACCGCTGGTGATAAATCCAATGCGTGTATCCTGTATCTCCATCCGGTTCAGGGGAATATCCTTGGCGTTTCCTTCCTTTGCAACGGTAAGGGAATTGGCGTCTTCGCTCATCCGCTTTAACCGCTGTTCCACAAAAATGTGCCGCTTGATTGCCATTCCCGGCATCATTACATTCTTGGCAATATTTCTTTCATACGGTTTATCCTCCGGTTCTTTCCGGTCCTCTAAGGTGACAATGCCCTGAGAGTGGGCCAGCCGGGTGGTGGTCCGCAATACTACCGGAGTATCGTATTCCTCCGACAGTGCAAAGGCCAGCTTCATATAATCCTTTGCCTCCTGGGAATCGGAGGGCTCTAATACCGGTACCTGGGCGGCCCGGCAAATCTGGCGGGTGTCCTGCTCGTTCTGGGAGCTGTACATTCCCGGATCGTCAGCCACTACGGCGACCAGACCGCCGCTGGCTCCTATATAGGCGGCGGTGTACATCGGGTCCGCCGCTACATTAAATCCTACATGCTTCATGGAGGCCATGGCCCGCACGCCGCTGATGGAGGCGCCCACAGCAACTTCCATGGCAACCTTCTCATTGGGCGACCACTCGCAGTATATTTCAGGATATTGCACTAAGTTTTCACTAATCTCTGTGCTTGGCGTTCCCGGATAGGCCGCGGATACTTTAACCCCCGCTTCGTATGCCCCCCGCGCAATGGCTTCATTGCCAAGCATAATCTTTTTTTCTGACATGTATATCCTCCTTTTGCTCTTGGATTGTGCCTTTGTATTATTCAATTATATAATATGCACATACATATCCATATTATATCGTATATGAAGGGATTTGTCATTAAGGAAAATGGCTGTGGACGGATAAAAATATTTCCAGATTGTCAAGTCATCTTATGGCACATGATTGTGACGCAAAACATGTCTTGCTGGATTTCCGTATAAATATCTCCATTCATTTCGTTCATCAATCGCCGGCAGATATATAGTCCCAACCCGTTGCCATTTATATTTGTTGCATTGGAGCCTCTCCAAAAACTGTCAAAAATATGGGAAATTTCTGTGTCGGGCAACGAGTTTCCGCTATTGGATATTGTAATCAGCTTGCAGTCTTCCTCGTCGGAAATATCGATGCGGATTATTTTTCCGTCGCCGTATTTTATTGCATTTTCCATAATGTTCTGAAAAACCTCTTCTAACCGCTCAGGATCGCAAAGAATTAAGCAGTCTGCATAGGCGGCTATTATAAAATCAGTTCCGAGTAATTGTAATTTTTCGGAATAGTATGCTGTTATTTTATTGAGTATCGAAGAGAGATATTCCTCTTTTTGTATGGCGTGAAATTCCATAAAATCACCGCTGATTTTGCCCGTCAATTCATTAACATAGCGTTCGATTTCGTCTGCCTTCGCATTAATGCTTTCCGCAGACGAACGCCGCTTTTCCTCGTCTGAATACAGATTGTTTGAAATTGCCTTTGCGTATAATTTGATTGCGGCAAGAGGTGTTTTGATGTCGTGTGAAATGGAAAGCATTGCAGTTTTCTCGCGTTTTGCATGCTGCAATTCCCGCCTGCGTGAGTGCTCCAGTTCTTCACGGAGCATATCCAGTCCCCAGATAAATCTCCCAAAATAGCGTGATTTCGTTTCTTTCAGAGGCGCGGTCAGATTGCCTTTTGCAAGCATTTGCGGAAGTTCGCTTATTTCGTGAAACGGCTTTATGATTTTCTGCCTTACATATAGCAATACAGAAAAAGTAAAGCAAAATAGCAGTATCAGCGTGATGTTTACAAATTGCAGAATACGGCTGTTTTGATTTGCTTCCCGATATTCAATGCGATAGAATTTTCCGTTGATTTTATGAATTACATACGGATTATCAGAATGATAAAGGCTGTCGTCGGTACATTCATAAACTCCGGCAATCGTCTGATAATTGTTGATATTAATTTCATTTCCAGCCGAAATTTCCTGTGCAATTCTGTTTGCTTCGACTTTGAAAATGCCTGTGCTGTCTGCCTGGTGTTTTGGGAAGAAACAGTTTGTCAGGATTATAATTGCAGACAATAATAAAATGCTCCATATAATAATTTTATCGTAATTTTTCATTATATCCACCTGTATCCTTTTCCCCACACAGTAATAATCTTTTGAGGATTTTTCGGATCATTTTCGACTTTTTCGCGGAGATAATTTATGTGGACGGTCAGCGTCTGGATTTCAGATTCACTGTCAATTCCCCAGATCCGGTTAAATAAAAATTCCTTGCTGAGCGTCTGCCCTTTGTTCTGCATCAGAATTTGCAGAAGTTCCCCTTCCTTGGCGGAAAGATTTATCTTTACGCCGTCTTTACTGACTGTTCCGTCCAAAATATTCAGTGTAATATTGCCGTCTGAAATCGTATCGCGGGCAAGTCTGCGCTTAAAAATTCCCTTGATTTTTGCAATCAGAATTTCAATGTCAAACGGCTTTTCGATGTAGTCGTCCGCACCAAGTAAAATGCCGCTTAACTTGTCGTCTCTGCCGCCTCTTGCGGTCAGGATAATAATCGGGATATTGTCGTTTTTCCGCAGTTGTTCACATACTGAAAATCCGTCCATTTTCGGCAGATTAATATCAAGCAGGACAAGCCTTGCCCCGTATTTTTCATACAGGGACAAGGCTTTTTCGCCAGTCAGTGCAATGCTTACTGTATAATTTTCTGCGCGGAGAAAATCTGCCAGCAGACGGCATATTTCCTCGTCATCTTCAACAAGCAGTATATCGACCATTTTACCACCCCATTTCCATGAGCCAGTGATTCAGGGAACGCTCTCTGTCATGTATATTTTTTTCGTCGTCTATATGATATTCTCCTTTGATATTCCCGTCAACAATAAACAGCACTTTCCTACACTGTGCAGCTATTTTTACATCGTGAGTGACGATTAAAATGGTAGTGCCGTTTTCATTGAGCCCGGTAAGATTTTCCATGACTTCTTCCGAAGATGTGCGATTGAGGGAACCTGTTGGCTCGTCCGCAAAAATAATTTTCGGATTATTTATCATGCTTCGGCAAATGCACGCACGCTGTAGCTGGCCGCCGGATACCTCATTGATATCATTTTCAGCAATTTCTGCAATGCCGAGGCGTTTCATGAGTTCCCGCCCGCGCTGCTCAATCTCTTTGTTGCTTTCCTTTTTCTTTGCAGATTTTACAGCAGGAAGAAGGATATTGTCCAGTACAGAGAGATTTTTCATCATATACATCTGTTGAAAAATAAATCCCATATCTTCAAGGCGTATTTCTGCAAGTTCCTTTTCCTGCATGGTGGACATATTTTTTCCGCAGAAGAAAACTTCGCCCGCCGTCATTTTGTCCATTCCCGAAACAGTGTAGAGCAGTGTGGATTTTCCCGAACCGGACGGTCCCATAATTGCCGTCATTTCTCCGCTTGCCACAGAAAAATTCACATTTCTAAGCACATTGTTCTGCTGTTTGTTGACGATATAAGTTTTACACAAATCTTTCACTTCAAGTACCATATTCATATGATTTACCTCCATTTATTCAATATTTGCTGTGTCGGACGCTTTAATTGTCCTTATGTAAATTGCCGTCATAAGTGCGCTGATAACAACTGTCGCCGTAATGATAAGCGGATAAATGACAAACTGCTCGGCAATGTTAAATTGATACTCCATACCTCCCGTTACTCCCATTTCAGAGAAAATCGGGTCAATGAGCAGCTTTAGCAATGGCACGCAAAGAAGTCCTGCAAACAACTGAGCAAAAACAACGGAAATTAAAAATCTTCCTGTGTGCTGCGCCATGATCGCACCGTTTTTGAAGCCGATTGCTTTCATCAGGGCAATCTCTGCTTTTTCCTTTGAAATAAAGGAACGCTCCATCAATACTGCAATCAGCGTGATGACAATTAAAGATATGAGTAACACAAAATCTCTTACGCTTTCAAGTGTGTCGGAAACGCCTGTTATAGCGTTGATATATTCATGGACATCATAAATATTTTTACTCTGAAAAATATCTTTTAGTTTTTCAATTCGTTCAGAAATTATTTTTTCGTCCGGAGCATCATCAAAATTAATCTGGTACCCGGGAGCGCCCGTTATCAATTTATCTGGGATTTTAAATTCCGGAGAAAATCTGCCGACCTTTCCGAGCTGCATGGTACTTTGAAAAAGCGCAGTAAGAATAAACTCTCTGTCTTTGCCGTCAATGTTTATTATCAAAGTATCTCCGATTTTAACCCCCATTTTTTCAGCCAGAATTTCGGTCAGGGCAATTTCATTTTCATACATCGGCGCAATGCCTTTTGTGTATGTGTAATCGGTTGTTTTTGTATCATCGCACCGTACAAAATTTATTTTGTATTTTTCACCGCCGGCGTTGACGGAAAGATTATAATACGCCTCTATGTAAACATCTGCGGGCATATGATTCTCTGCAAGAATTTCGGAAATTTCCTGTTTTGTTTCATCAACATTTTTGGCGCCTGATATAACATCTGTAATTCTTTTTGTGTCTAAAAGATATACATCGCTTTTTGTCAGTCCAAGAAATTTCAGCATACTCTCACTGTCAAGAGTGTTTAAAGTGACAGACAGCACCATGACAAAAACCGTACATATTGCAAATACTGCCGTAATCACGAAAAATTGCTTCGGCTGGCTGAATACATCGTTTAATGCAAGAAATGCGGTACTTTTTAACCTTGTTTTACCAAGATGCAGAATGCTTTTTTTATGGAAACGCTCACCCGTCTGACCGCTGCGAACGGCGTCTATCGGAGAAAGTTTTTTGATTTTCCCTGTGCAATTCCAACTGAAAAAGAGTATCACAAGTACCACCGCCACAGAGCATATAACGCCGAGAACAGCGGAATTCTGATTTTTTAAAACCATATTTTTACTCACGCTTGCAATCAGCATTTTTCCGAACGGAATGTTAAAAAAATAACCGATAAACGCTCCTGTGGCGGCAATGCAGAAATATTTTGCAAGGTACAACAGGCGTATGGGCGTATTTTGCAGTCCGATTGCTTTCATGACGCCGATTTCACGAAATTCCTCTGCAATGGTAAAGCCAATCGTAAAGCGAAGAACCACGAACGAAACCGTAATCAGACCAATACTGACGATTAGAATGGTCATTGCAACAAGCATATTCATAAAATAACTTAATCTGATTGTTTCGGTATCTAGCGCCAGATAGATATTTTGGGCATCTGCCGTTTCGGATTGCAGTGCAGATAAATCATCTGTTTCAATGTAGTAAATACTGCCTGTGTTGTACTGTTTCACATAATCATCATTTGCAATTTTTCTGAAATCTTCATCACTTACAAGCATTCGTGGAAAGCCGACCATTTCAGAGCCAAACAGGGCGTCTTTCAGCACACCGGCAAATTCAAATTCCATGCTGATTTCGCCTATCGTGAGTGTCAGCTTGTCCCCGACCTCTAAATCTGATTTGCCAGCAATTGCTCCGGCGATGTACATTTTTCCTGATTCTACTTCTTTGACGATTTTATTATCGCTGTCAAAAAAATTGAAATCCGAACCGCTTAGCGACTGCAACATTGAAATATTTGAGTATTCCATGATTTTTTTGCCATTCCGTTTGAAATTGTCTTCCGCTGTGTAGATTACATCATCTTTCCGGTATGATTTCACGCTCTTGCTGTTTTCAATCAACTCCTCAACAGAACCCCTGCCATTGCTGTTATGCGATATAATGTAGTAATCCATCATTCCCGCTTCTTCAAAGTAATGGTCAAGTCCGCCTTCTACAGCCACGATGTTGTTCACACTGCTTGCCGTAAACATCGCCGACAGCACCACAAACAGAAGTAATATGATGTTCATCGCTTTTTTCCTTTTTAAATCTTTCAAAATTATTCGCAAGTACATTTCTAAAAACTCCTTTCTATGATTTTATTACATCACAAAATTATTAAGAAGTCCTTAAATCAAAAATAAAATTTATTTTCATTGCGCTGATTTTGTTTGCCATAACATTCCGAAGGTGTAAATTGTCGTAACAAAGCGGCAGCGGCAAGTCCATGCGCCTTTCCGGCACTTGCAACATATATTTATTTATAGTATGATAACCATAATACTTTCGGTAGCGCAGACAATAGCTGGAAGGGAGCAGTAAATGGGCAGATTAAGCATTGCAGTAATATTTGGGGGTCAGTCCTCTGAACACGAGATTTCCTGTATTTCGGTACAGACGGTTGCAAAAGCAATCCGGCAGGATACATATGATATTACCTATATTGGGATTACTAAGGAAGGACGCTGGCTGTTAGCAGACAGCCTTTCTTCTATCAGTGACGGAAGCTGGCGGGAATCTGAGGTTTCGGCTGTTTTATCGCCGGACGCCTCTAAAAAAGAAATCATCATATTTGAAAATGGGAAAATTACCACGAAGAAGATAGATGTGGTATTTCCGGTTCTGCATGGAATGTACGGGGAGGACGGAACCATACAGGGATTGTTTGAAATGGCGCAGATTCCTTATGTGGGCTGCGGCGTCTTAGCGTCGGCAGCGGGAATGGATAAGGTGTATACCAAGATTATTGTGGAGGATTTGGGTATCCGCCAGGCGGAATATGTGCTTGTCCGGGCGAAGGACGTTATGGCCGGAAAGCTGGAAGAACAGGCAGAGCGGGTAGAGGCAAAGCTTAACTATCCGGTATTTATCAAGCCCAGCAAGGCGGGCTCCTCGCAGGGCGTTTCCAAAGCCCATGACAGGGCGGAATTAATCGAGGGACTTAAATTGGCGGCAGGGCACGACACGAAGATATTAGTGGAGCGCAATATTGTCGGACGGGAGATTGAGTGCGCCGTTCTAGGCTCCGCCGAAGCGGTGGAGGCTTCCGGCGTGGGAGAAATCTTAGCGGCGGCGGAGTTTTATGACTTTGACGCGAAGTATACCAATGCAGAATCCCGGACGGTCATTTCCCCAGAGCTGCCGGAGGGCAAGACCGAGGAGATTCGCAGCGCGGCAAAACGCATTTTTACGGCCTTAGACGGTTATGGATTATCCAGAGTGGACTTCTTTTTAGAAAAGGACACGAATCAGGTAGTCTTTAATGAAATCAATACCATGCCGGGATTTACCTCCATTAGCATGTATCCGATGCTGTGGCAGGCGGAGGGCATGGATATAGAACAGTTGGTTGAAAAGCAGATTCAACTGGCGTTACAGCGGATGCAAGGAGGGAAAGCATGAATAACCCCATAGGCGTTTTTGATTCCGGCGTGGGCGGCCTTACCGTAGCCAGAGAGATTATGCGCCAGCTCCCCAACGAGGATTTGGTGTATTTTGGCGATACGGCAAGGGTTCCCTATGGTTCTAAATCCAAAAAGACCGTATTAAAATACAGCCGGCAGATTGTCCGTTTCCTAAGGACGAAGGATGTAAAGGCAATCGTGGTGGCCTGCAATACGGCCAGTGCATTGGCGTTAGATGAGATTGCCGGAGAGATTGACATTCCCATTATCGGCGTGGTAAAGCCGGGCGCTAAGATGGCTGTTGAGACCACAAAGACCGGAAATGTGGGAATCATCGGAACGGAAAGTACAATTAAGTCCGGCATTTACAACGAATATATCCAGGAATTGAATCCGGAGGTTACGGTAGTCAGCAAGGCGTGTCCCCTGTTTGTGCCTTTGGTGGAGGAGGGGCTTTTAGAGGATCGGGTGACAGATGATATCGTGGCCCGGTATCTGCAGGAAATGAAAGAGTATAAGGTGGACGCCTTAGTGCTTGGCTGTACCCACTATCCTTTGATTCGCAATACGATTAAGCGGTTTATGGGGGACAATGTTCATTTGGTAAATCCGGCCTTCGAGACGGCCAAAAGCCTGAAAGAAATGCTGGGCGAGCAGGGGATTTTGAACAGGAATAAACACAAGCCGGAATACGAATACTATGTCAGTGACGGGCTGGACAAATTTATTTCCTTTGCCGACGGCGTACTGCCCTGCCATGTGACGGATACCAGCGTGGTAGATATAGAGAGTTATTAGAAGCGCAGACGGCAATGAAAAAGAAGAAATCAGGAGAGAGGCTATGACAAAGGATGTGTTGATTACCATAGTCGGAACGCAGTTTGATATGGGAGAGGAAGCCATTGAACTTAAGACGTTAGGCACATATTATCTCAAAAACGGCAAGCACTATTTACTGTTTGACGAGCAGCCGGAGGACAATGGTCCTATCACTAAGAATATAGTAAAGATGACAGAGGAACATTTCGAAATGACGAAGAAGGGCGGCAGTAATTCTTTTATGCAGTTTCGTCCGGGACAGCAGACCTCAACAATTTATTGCACGCCTGTGGGGGATATACAGATGGATGTGCTAACCCATGACATGTCGTTGTTAGAGACGGCGGAGGAGATTTCCGCCAATGTGAAGTATGCGCTGAGCATTAACTCCCAGTTTGTTTCCGAATGTGAGGTCAAAGTAAAAGTGCAGGCAAGGCAGGAAGAGTCGGCATAGTTGCCCGCCTTGGCAAAGCCGGAACTGCCACCGCCGGAAGTAAGGATAAGAGTATGAAAAGAAAAAAGGGACAGGCGCCCAGATTTTTTGAAAATGACAAATACGAAGAATTTTTGGGAATTGAGAGCTCTGAAATTGTGTACAATAACCGGTATAACGACGATTATTACCGGTATGAGCCCACCAGCTACAGCGGGCTTATCTGCGCCTTTGACGAGATGGAGGAGACCATTTGCCGGTTTGACCGGCTCGTGGATTTCGGCTGCGGCAAGGGGAGAGTGCTATTTTATGTAAACCAGAGGTTTCAGTGCGAGGTCTGCGGTATTGAGGTGGACGAACAGCTTTATGAAAATGCGTTGGATAACGTTGCCTATTACAACACCCGCTTTCGCGAGTCGGGGGATAAGATTGAGGTAATCAACGGCAAGGCGGAGGAGTATGAGGTTCGCCCCGAAGACAATTTCTTTTATTTTTTTAATCCCTTTGAGATTAATATTTTTGAACAGGTTATGGCGCATATCGTGGAAAGCGTTGACGCCCACCCCCGGAAGGTGTTCATTATGATGTATTATCCCAAGGAGGAATACCTGCAATATATGAAACGACACAATTTTAAACTGTTCCGGATTGCCAGGCTGCCGGCCTACGAGGTGGACTGGGACGAGAAGGTGATGATTTATGAATATGGGGAGCCGCCTGTGCCGGAGTTTAACATTTACGATTAAGGGCTGTCACTAAATCTAGCGTCTTGTGTGGATTTTTCACACAAGATGTTTTGTTGTGTACGCAAACAAAAAATGTTATACTTTAGCTACATATGTGCTGATTGGAAATAGGAGATAGGATGAAAGAGCAGAATTTGATGCGCAAAGAAATTGAAAAATATTTAAAGATTCCTTTCTATATGTTTATCCTGTTATTGGTTATGAACGGGGTTGTCTATGGAATTGATGTGACCAGCGGAGTGATTGTCTCTGTATTTAATGTGGCGTATTTGGGTTGCGTGGGATATATCTATGCCAGAAAACGCTCCAATATCATGTCGGATTTGGTAAGCTTTGCCTTTGCCCATGGCTCCGTTCAGAGCGAGCTGTTAAAGGAGCTTTCCGTGCCTTACTGTCTGGTGGATATCAACGGCAGGGTGCTTTGGAGCAACAAGGCTTTTTTTGCGGCGGTAAAGAGCGATAAACAGCATATGCGCAAGCATATCCAGAATATTTTTGTGGATATTACGCTGGAGCTGTTGCAGATGGAGCCGGAGGACGATAACCGGCGGGTTGTTCATATCACCCAGAACAGCCGGAATTACCGGGTGGAGATTCGCCGGGTGCCGGTGCAGGAGTTGCTGATGCCGGAGATTTCGGGGGATGTGAATGAGGAAGAAGCCCTCTATGCGATTTATCTCTATGATGAGACGGAACTGGTGGAGGCGTTAGAGGAAAAAGAGAAGATTAAGCTGGTTGTCGGACACATTTATATTGACAATTTTGAGGACGCCATGGACTCCATTGAGGAGGAGCGGGGCGCGCTTTTGGTGGCTTTGCTTGACCGGAAGATTACCAAGTACATGCAGACCGCAGATGCGGTCATCAAGAAGTTAGAGAAGGATAAGTATATTTTTGTCTGCCAGCAGCAGTATTTAGAGAAGCTGCAGCAGGGAAAGTTTTCCCTGCTTGACGAGGTCAGAAGCATTAATATCGGAAATGAGACGCCGGTAACCTTAAGTATTGCCGTCGGCATTGATCCGGAGGGAGATAATTATACCCGCTCCTATGAATATTCTCATATGGCTATGGATTTGGCGCTTGGACGGGGCGGCGACCAGGCGGTGATTAAGAAAGGGGACAAGATTACCTATTACGGCGGCAAGACACAGTCGGCGGAGAAGAATACCCGGGTAAAGGCGAGGGTTAAGGCCCATGCCCTGAAGGAAATGCTGGTGACGAAGGATAAGGTATTGATTATGGGACATAAGAAGCCGGACATTGATTGTCTCGGCGCGGCAGTCGGGATTTACCGGCTTGCCCTGTTAATGGAGAAAAACGCCCATATCGTCATTAATGAGATTACCAGTTCTATCCGGCCTGCCATGAACAGCTTTAAGGGAAGTAGCGTGTATCCGGAGGATATGTTCTATAACAGCGACCAGGCTTTAGAGGCGGTGGATGCGAATACGGTGGTGATTGTGGTAGATGTGAACCGCCCAAGCTATACGGAGTGCGAGGAGCTTCTGTCCCGTACGAAGAATATTGTGGTTATCGACCACCACAGGCAGAGCGGGGAGATTATCGAGCATGCTACCCTCTCTTATGTGGAGCCTTTTGCTTCTTCTGCCTGTGAGATGGTAGCGGAGATTTTGCAGTACAGTATGGATAAACCGAAACTCCGTTTTGCAGAGGCGGACGCCATGTATGCCGGAATTTTGGTGGATACGGATAATTTTGTGACGAAGACGGGCGTGCGGACCTTTGAGGCCGCGTCCTTCCTTAGAAAGTCCGGCGCGGATATGACAAGGGTGCGCAAGGCTTACCGGACGGATATGAAGAGCTATAAGCAGATTTCCGGTGGCGTGGCACGCGCAGAGATTTTCATGGAAAATTTTGCCATATCCGATGTGCCCTCGGTAGGAGTCGACAGCCCGACGGTGTTAGCGGCAAAGGTAGCCAATGAATTATTAGACGTGGATAATGTGAGGGCGTCGTTTGTGCTCACGAAGATTGACAATGTGGTATATATCAGCGCCAGGTCCATAGATGATGTAAATGTGCAGGTGATTATGGAGCATTTTGGCGGCGGCGGCCATGGTACGGTGGCCGGGGCCCAGCTTATGGATTTGTCGATTGAGGACGCCAAGGAGGAGATCCGCAAGCTGTTAGGGCAGCTCTGGGAGGACGGCGAACTGTAAGAAAGGAAGGACGAAAGCATGGAAGTAATTTTATTGGAAGATGTAAAAAATGTAGGAAAAAAAGGCGAGGTTGTCAAGGTAAACGACGGCTATGGAAGAAATGTGCTGCTAAAGAAAAAGCAGGCGGTGGAGGCTACCGGAAAGAATCTCAATGACTTAAAGTTAAAAAAGGCCAATGATGAGAAGGTGGCAGCGGAGAATCTCGCGGCTGCCAAAGAACTTGGCAAAAAGATAGAGCAGTCGGAGATAACGATTCCCATTAAGGTGGGCGAGGGAGGCAAGAGTTTTGGTTCCGTGTCTTCTAAAGAGATTGCGGAGGAAGTGAAAAAACAGCTTGGCTTTGATGTGGACAAGAAAAAGGTGCAGCTGCCGGACAGCATTAAAACCGTAGGCGTTCATCCGGTAAAAATCAAATTACACCAGAAGGTAACGGCGGAATTAAAGGTCAATGTGATTGGAAAGTGATGATGGCATCCGGAAGGAGAGAAACAGATGGACGAAGTGATCGGAAAAAGGGTACTGCCGAATAATAAACAGGCGGAACAGGCAGTAATCGGTTCGATGCTGATGGATAGGGACGCCATAGTTCAGGCCGCAGACATATTAAAGAAAGACGATTTTTATAATAGCGCATACGGGTTATTGTTCGACGCAATGCTTGCCCTTTACAATGAGGGGAAACCGGTGGATTTGCTGACAGTCAGCGGAAAGCTGAAAGAGATGGGAGCGCCGGATGATATCAGTAAGCTGGAGTTTATCGGGGACATTATTGCAGCGGTTCCTACCTCTACGCATGCGGAGCAGTATGCCAGAATGGTACAGGATATGGCAACTTTACGGAGAATGATTCATTTTACCGAGAAAACGGCTGAACTCTGTTATACCGGAAAAACCGAAGTGGAGGACTTGTTAGAGGATTCCACAAAGGAGCTTTTGGACATTGCGCAGAACCGCAACCGGAGTGATGATATTATTCCGATGCAAAAAATTATGGGCACAGTATTAGACACGATTGAGGAGTCGGCAAAGAGAGGCAGCAAGATTACCGGCGTGCCTACGGGATTTATTGATTTAGATGAAAAACTGACCGGTCTGCATGAGTCGGAATTGATTTTAATTGCGGCAAGACCTGCTATGGGAAAGACCGCTTTTGCCCTTAACATTGCCCAGTATGCGGCGATGAAGGCCGGAGTGCCCTGCGCGATTTTCAGTCTGGAGATGAGCAAGGAGCAGTTGGCAACCCGTCTGGTTGCCATGGATTCCATGGTGGATTCCCAGTTAATCCGTACCGGACAGCTTGCGGATTCCGACTGGGACAAGATTATGGATTCCACCTGCCGGGTGGGGAATACCCCTATGTTTATCGATGATACGCCGGGTATCAGTATTCCCGAACTCAGGGCGAAATGCCGGAAATTAAAACAGACAGAGAATATCGGATTGATTATTATAGATTATCTGCAATTAATGTCAGGCAGCGGCGGACGGCGGGAGAACCGGCAGCAGGAGATTTCCGAAATCAGCCGTTCCCTGAAGAAACTGGCGAGGGATTTGAAGGTTCCGGTCATTGCCCTGTCCCAGTTAAACCGGGCAGTGGACGGCAGGGAGGACCACAAACCGGTAATGTCGGATTTGCGTGAGTCGGGAGCCATTGAGCAGGACGCAGACGTCATCATGTTCATTTACCGTGACGATTATTACAACAAGGAATCCACCAAGCCGGGCATTGCCGATATCATTGTGGCAAAGCAGAGAAACGGTTCCACCGGACCGGTAGAATTAGTGTGGCTTGGAAAATATACGAAGTTTGGAAATAAAGAGCGGGCGGCCAAAAAATAAAAAGCCGGGAACGATGTTTCCCCGGCTTTTTGTGTTACTGTTTGATGACCTTCGTGTTCTTTTTAAAATTCTGATTATACGCCTTTGCCAATCGGTTCATATTGCGGATGACATAGTAATCGGCAACAAACGGTCCCATTAAGATAAAGGAACCGAACAGTTTCCAGCTTAATACGGTTCCCGGTCCCGGTTTAATCCGAAGGCCCATGCGCTCGCCGGTGACCTGCTCCCGGTCTGCTAAGTAGAAGAACCATACCCAGCGGTAAATGCCTAAAGTCAGGAAGGATAAGATTAACACTAATATGTAATTCTTGATTTTTTTATCTTCCCGGTTTATCTCATTTAAATCTCTTGTAAGCTGAAACCAGAACACAATATTGTAGATACCAAAGGTTGGTATGGTAAAGAGCACCAGTTTCCATAGTCTGCGGTTATCCTTAATCATGATTGATTCCCCCTCTTATTCAGCAGATTCATTTTCAGTTCATACAGGGGTTTGGACAAATCCACATAAACCTCCTGTGGATTTACAAGCCTCCTGGATTCATCCCATAAAAGGTTTAACTCCCTTTGGCAGTATGTCCGGATATCCATGGTTGTGGGCGATTCATACACACATTGTCCCTTTTTAAATACCGGGATTAAGATTTCCTCCATATCGTAGGTGCCGCCCTTAATCAGTGAGCGTTTCCAGGTGTCGATAGGGTGGAAAATCTCCAAATCCTTAGAAGTGTCGTAAGTCTCGTCGGCTAAAGCAATCAAATCCGCGCGAAGCTTGCCGCTTTCCCTGTCAATAATGCGGAATACGGTTTTGTTGCCGGGATTGGTAATCTTAGCCGGGTTCTCGGATATCTTTATCTTTGCGGTAAATTCAGCGTCTCCCTCTTTTCGGATTGCGGCCAGCTTATATACGCCGCCGAAAGCCGGGCAGTCAGCGGAGGTAATCAGGTTGGTGCCCACTCCCCATGAGGTAATGGCGGCTCCCTGCGTCTTCAGGCTGTCAATCAGGTACTCGTCCAAATCTGAAGAAGCGGAGATTACAGCGTCAGGAAAACCTGCCGCATCCAACATCCTCCGTGCCTTCTTGGAAAGATAGGCCAAATCGCCGCTGTCCAGACGGATTCCGTACTTCTTAGAGTGGATTCCGGCGGCCTGCATTTCCTTAAATACCCTGATTGCATTGGGTACGCCGGATTTTAAGGTGTCATAGGTATCTACTAACAGGATACAGGCGTCCGGATACATATCGGCGTAGGTCTTAAATGCGGTATATTCGTCCGGAAAGCTCATAATCCAGCTATGCGCGTGGGTTCCCAGTACGGGGATATCAAAGAGCTGCCCGCACAACACATTGGAGGTGCCGATGCATCCGCCGATTACGGCGGCTCTGGCGCCTAAGGTTCCCGCGTCCGGCCCCTGGGCCCGGCGCAGCCCGAATTCCATAATGCCGTCTCCTCCGGCGGCAAAGCATACCCGGGAAGCCTTGGTGGCAATCAGGCTTTGGTGGTTCAGTATATTCAAAATGGCAGTCTCCACTAACTGGGCCTCCATGATTGGCGCAATCACCTTCACTAAAGGCTCCTGGGGAAAGACGATGCTTCCCTCCGGAATGGCGTAGATATCTCCCGTAAAATGAAATCCGGCAAGATACTCTAAAAATTCTTCGGAAAAAATATGCAGTCCCCGCAGATAGTCAATGTCGTCATAGGAAAAAGATAAATTCTTCACATAGTCGATAATCTGCATTAATCCGGCGGTAATGGCGTAGCCGCTGCCGGATGGATTCTTTCTGTAAAATGCGTCAAATACAACAGTGTCATTGCTCTTTTCATTGAAGTAGCCCTGCATCATGGTGAGTTCATACAAATCGGTCAGCAGAGTCAGATTCTGATAAGCCATAGACTGCCTCCTCATCTACATAATTGACATCAGTTTATCACATTTACCTATATTAGTAAATGTTGGAAATCTTAAAATTTGCTTAAGGCATGGCTGTCCGTTCCGGCACATATGCTTTTTGCTCTCATCAAAACCGCCGGAAATCCGGCAATGCAGCGCCGAATCCACAGGCGGAATTTCTTGACTTTTCTAAGCAGATTTTATAAAATCTACTTTAGTTGATAAAAGCGTTAAAGCTTTACATGAAAAAAGCTGCCAAAGGAGAAAGATTATGCCGATAACTGAGATTTTAGAAGAAAATGTACGCAAATACCCCGAAGATATCTGTCTGGTGGAGATTAACCCGGAAGTAAAGGAAACCCGCCGCGTCACATGGAAGGAATATGAATTGATGGAGCCGAACCCCACGACGCACTACCGCCGGGAGATTACCTGGCATGTTATGAATGAGAAGGCGAACCGGTTTGCAAACCTGCTGCTCGCCCGTGGGATTAACAAGGGGGATAAGGTAGCCATTTTGCTGATGAACTGCTTAGAGTGGCTCCCCATTTATTTTGGAATATTAAAGACCGGAGCGCTGGCGGTTCCACTGAATTTCCGGTATGCCTCCGATGAGATTGAATACTGCGTGAAACTGGCGGATGTCGATATTTTGGTCTTTGGCCCGGAATTTATCGGGCGGGTGGAGGAGATTGCCGACTCCATTAGCAAGAACCGCCTGCTGTTCTATGTGGGGGACAACTGCCCTACCTTTGCCGAGGATTATAATTCCATGACGGCCAACTGTTCTTCCCTGTCGCCGGACATTCCGCTTACAGATGAAGATGATGCGGCAATCTATTTTTCCTCCGGGACAACCGGTTTCCCGAAGGCGATTTTACATAACCATGAAAGCCTTATGCATTCCTGCAAGGTGGAGCAGAACCACCATGGACAGACCAAGGAAGATGTGTTCCTCTGTATTCCTCCCTTATATCACACAGGGGCGAAGATGCACTGGTTTGGCAGCCTGCTGTCCGGCGGAAAGGCTGTTCTCTTAAAGGGAACCTCGCCGGAATATATATTAGACGCAGTCTCCAAGGAAAAATGTACCATTGTCTGGCTGTTAGTGCCATGGGCGCAGGATATTTTAGAGGCGATAGAAAGCGGCAGGGTGCATTTAGAGGATTACGAATTATCCCAGTGGCGGCTGATGCATATCGGCGCCCAGCCCGTACCGCCCAGCCTGATTAAAAAATGGAAGGAAATTTTTCCAAAACACCAGTACGATACGAACTACGGCTTAAGCGAATCCATCGGGCCGGGCTGCGTTCATTTAGGGGTGGAAAATATCCACAAGGTCGGCGCAATCGGCAAGGCGGGCTACGGCTGGGAAGTGAAGATTGTAGACGAGGACGGAATGGTCGTGCCGCAGGGCAGCGTAGGGGAATTATGCGTGAAAGGCCCCGGCGTTATGACCTGCTATTACCACGACAAGAAGGCGACGGACGAGGTGTTAAAGGACGGCTGGCTGTTTACCGGCGATATGGCAAAGGAAGACGAGGACGGCTTTATTTTTCTGGTAGACCGCAAGAAAGACGTGATTATCAGCGGCGGCGAGAATATATACCCCGTCCAGATAGAAGATTTTATCCGTACCCATGAGGCGGTGCATGATGTGGCGGTCATCGGGATTCCCGATAAGCGTCTGGGGGAGATTACCTGCGCCATTATTGAGGTAAAGGAAAACCAGATGCTAAGCGAGGAGGAGGTTGACGAGATGTGCATGGCGCTTCCCCGTTACAAGCGTCCCCGCAAAATCATCTTTGCCGACATTCCCAGAAATCCTACGGGAAAGATTGAAAAGCCCAGACTTCGGGAAATGTACGCAGGCGGCAGCGTAGTCAACGCCCAGACGCATAGCTGAGCATAGCGGCAGGGAAGGACGCATATACTTCCGTGACCGTTTCTTTGGAAACAGATAATTAAGTAATAATTTAGAGAGAAAACAGAGGAGAGGGTATGGAAAAAATAATGTGGAAATGGAAGGTTATGCTTACCCTGCTCGGCTGCATGGCGGCAATAGGGGGGAATTGGAACGGCTGCAAGGCGCAGGCGGCGACTCCTGAAGATTTTGAATATTGGGTTTACGAAAACGGAGTTGAAATTGAGCGTTATAAAGGAGTAGGAGGAGCCGTTGAAATCCCTGAGACAATTAACGGGAATAAAGTGACGAGCATAGGAGAAGGCGCATTTGCTTGTCCTAAGTTGGAAACGATAACGGTAGCAGAAGGGAATGGGATATATACCGATAAGATTGGGAATGCGAAATATAATGCAATTATAAAGAAGACGAATGAGAACGAATATGAATTAGTGTGTGGTTATAAAGAATTAACAATAATCCCTGATGGAGTGACGAGCATAGGGGATTCTGCATTTAAGTATTGCACTGGATTAATAGGCAGTATTACAATTCCAGCAAGTGTGACGAGCATAGGGGATGATGCATTTCGTGGTTGCAATGAGAATCTGGTTATCTGTGCGCCGGAAGGTTCAAAGGCAGCGGAATATGCAAACTCACATGGAATTACGATAAATTATCTGGAACCGCCCGTTTCTGAAGTCCCGGGTGAGGGAACTCCTGATTCCGGAGAAACTACGCCGGAGACCGGAACTCCTGGTGCCGGAGATAACACGTCGGGTGTAAAAACTTCGGCGCAGACTAGTGCTCCGGCAGCAATGGGAACAAAACTTTAGGCAGCAGATGTGAAAGCCGAAGTAAAGGTGACATCTGACAATGCGGCGAACCCCACAGTAGAATATCTTAAAAACACTGACAAATCCGCCAAGAAGGTCGCAGTGCCGGACACAGTGACCGTTGACGGAATAACGTATCAGGTAACTTCGGTGGCGGCAAAAGCCTTTGCGAAAAATAAGAAGCTGACCTCCGTTATCCTCGGCAAAAACGTAATCTCTATCGGCAAGGAAGCCTTTAAGAAATGCACCAGCCTGAAGTCCGTTACGGTGAAATCTCTACAGTTTAAGAGCATGGGAACCGGCGCATTTTCCGGCGACAAAAAGCTTGTGAAGATGACCTTAAAGACCACGAAGCTTACGAAGAAATCTATCGGTAAGAACGCCCTAAAGGGAACGAATAAGAAGCTGAAGATTAAGGTTCCGAAGAAACAGGTAGCGAAGTATAAG
>CANREG010000044.1 GCA_947629565.1 uncultured Lachnospiraceae bacterium | reverse complement strand
TATTATTCAAAAATTTTGCAGATTGGTACGTTTAGGAAGATATATTCAATTTTTTTACAGTTTGCGGAAACTCAAGAAATTCAATACTTACTAAGGACAAACTGTCTTTCAGGAAATTTACCATTTGTATGTAAAGTTTTATTCCCTGATATGCTCTAACCCCTGGGCAAAAATATGCTTGATATGCTCGTCATCCAGAGAATAATATACCACCTTCCCCTCCTTGCGGTTCTTAACTAATTTCGCTGATTTTAACACCCTGAGCTGATGGGAAATGGAAGACTGCGTCATTCCCAACAAAACAGAAATATCGCAGACACACATTTCGCTCTCAAACAGGGCGCACAGAATACGAACTCTGGTGGTATCCCCAAAGACCTTAAAAAGCTCGGCTAAATCGTACAGGGTTTCCTCTTCCGGCATTAACTTTTTTACCTGATCCACCACTTCCTGATGAATCGCATTACACTCACATACCTCTGCTTGCTGTTGTTCCATGTTCCTTCCTCCTGTCATCAGCCTGTATCACTCGGTGCTTTCCTCCTGCTTTCCTTCACCGGAATCCGAAAAGGGGAATCGGTTTGCCAACTCCATATTGACATCCTTTTCTACATTAAATCCGGAGTCATATTTCTTCTCCCATTCCTCATAAATACCGGCAAAATACTCCTTCTGCTTCTGCATGATTATTTCTTCCTGATTCTTTTTTGTCAGCTCCTCGTCATTTGATTTGAGCATTTTAAAAATATGATAACCATACTCGCTTTGGATTACGGTACTGACCTCGCCGTCAGACAGCGCCAGAATCTTATCTGCCACCGACTCTCCGTATTCCTCCACCATCTCTGCGCGATCCATAGTATAGGAATCTGAATATTGTAAATTGTACTTATTCACAATCATATCATAAGATGTGTTTTCGTCCTGGGCCAATGAAGACAACGCCTCGTTGGCTCTCTGAAGCTGTGTTGCTTTTTTTTCATCGGTAAATTCTTCTACCGTGCCATCTTTTTTGGCTTCGTAACATTCAAAGACCATATCGTAAAAGGTGGTCATCCGGGCTTCTTCCTCAGATATTTCAAAATCATAATCTGCTATAATCTTATTGTACACCTTTTCGGCCAGAACATTCTCCTCCATGACCTTCTGCACAAGCTCCCGGCTTATCTCCGTCTCCTGAATATCCTGTTCTGTCAGACCGCTGTAAAAAGCCGCCGCCTGATTTTCAAGTTCCGCTTTCTCATTGTCACTCAAGGTAACCTGCATTTCCTCTGCCTGGGCAACCAGCACTTTTACCCGGTTGATATCGAAGATTATGTCCTGTATGGTTACATCCTTCACACTTTGTTTTTCATCACCAATGGTCAGCTCTAAGCTCCAGACGCCGTTGCCATATGCCTTTTTATAATCTTCTTCTACGGTTCTGGCATAAATATAATATTCCCCATAGGTTATATCCTCGTCACCATATTGATACACAACCGTAGCTGTATCCTGCTGCGGCTGCTTTCCACAGCCTGCAAGTGTAAATATAAAAAGCAAACCCAGCAGAACCTCTATGCATTTTTTCCTGTTTATCATATATCAACCCTCCACATACTGCGTAAAATCATACAAGGAAACATTTCTCCATATGCTATCATTCAATTGGGGTTCTTCTACTCCTGCCTCCCGATACCATTTCTTTCTCTCTTCTTTTACCTTATCCTTCGCCGCATCCTCATTGTAGTGGGAAAGAATCTGTTCCGCCAGTTCTTCATTGTTCTCCGTAATCATTTTCAATATCGCATAGCAGCTTGGCGTCTCTAACACAGGACTGTACTCTCCTTCTTTCAAAGATTCCGCATATTGGGAAAAAGGTTCTCCAAAGCTTTCCGTCAGGTTGCTCTCCTCTCCGGAAAATGCGGTTACGCCGTATTTTTCTGCCACCTTTTCCACCTCGGCTCCGTCTTTTAACTCCTGATAGGCCGCCTCTGCATTCGCTTTGCTCTTCTCAATCTCTTTTTCGGACAGCATAATCGGCGTTTCTCCATCCTCCTGCCGCTTATAATCCCCATTCTCCTCCATTTCCACCTTAGGAAACAGCATCATATACATTGTGCAGAATTTCTGGGATTCCTTTTCCATATTCTCTGTCACGGTATCCTCCAGTTTCTTTGCCAGATACCTCTCCCGACACACCCGGATTACCATATCCTGGGTAATTCCCAGCTCGTTGAGAACACCGGCATTGACACTTCCCATAAACTGTACTGCGTCATTCCGGACAGAAGACTCCTCCTCTTTTGAAAGAAGCATTCCCCGCTTTTCGGCAACCATAGCTTCCACCTTATAGTCCGTGATTAAATCAAGAATCTCCTGTTTGTAATATTCCGCTGCGCCGGTGCCATCCTGTGCAGTCGTATTATTCAATGCATCCGCCGTAATCCGCAAATTCACCATATTCTGTAAAATGCAGAAATTCACCTCATCCAGATAGACCTTTTCTTCGCCTACGGTAAAGACCAGCTTGTCCGAGGGCCGGTTTCCCTCTCCGGAAAGAATCCAGAGTCCCGCTGCCGCCAGTACAACCAATATAACCACAATTGCAACCGTAATCACCGTTTCTAAGTGCCGGTTACGCTGATTCGGCTCTTTCTTTTTTCTTTGTTTTTCGTTCACACTATCCGCCATATTTTTATCCCGTCATTTTAAATTATTATTGCACTAAGCATCTGTCCTGTCACAGCATGAACCGCATATGAAATGCGGCTTATCATGCGTATGCTTATATTTTACACCAAATCTACCTTTCTATCAACAGATTGATGTCCTCGATAATCTCTGAAATATCGCCCAGAAAATTTTTCAGGCTTTTCTTCTCCAAATCTACCACAAAGCCGGAGGCCGCTCCTGTCACCACCCGGATATTATTGAGGTACTTAGCCAGAAAATCCTGTAACAGTTCCACTTTTACCCGTATATCGGGAGCCATTTCAATATGAACCTGCTTGTTTTTATAAGTAATTGCGGCAATTCCCGCCCCATGGGCCTGCGCTTTCATGCGGGCGATTGCAAGCAGATTCAAAACTTCATAGGGCGGCTCCCCGAAGCGGTCTGTCAGTTCATCTAACATATCCTCGTAATCTTCTTTTGTCCATACGCCGGAGATTCTCTTATAAAGCTCTAACTTTACCGTCTCATTTTTTACATAGGTGGCAGGGATATAGGCGTCCACGGGAAGCTCCACCGAAGTGGCGAAATCCTCCTCGGTCTTCTCCCCCTTCTGCCTTAATATGGCGTCATTTAACATCTTGCAATACAGGTCATACCCCACCGCCGCCATATGGCCGGACTGGTCTGCCCCTAACAGATTACCGGCCCCCCGGATCTCTAAATCCCGCATGGCAATCTTAAAGCCGGAGCCTAAGTCCGTAAATTCCCGGATTGCCTTCAGGCGTTTCTCGGCAGTCTCCCGCAGCATTTTATCCCGTTTGTACATCAAGAATGCATAGGCGGTTCTGTCCGAACGTCCCACGCGCCCCCTTAACTGGTAAAGCTGGGACAATCCGTAATTATCAGCATCATGGATAATCATGGTGTTGACATTGGCGATATCCAAACCGGTTTCAATGATGGTCGTCGTCACCAACACATCAATCTCTTTATTGATAAAGGCAAACATGACATCCTCTAATTCCTTTTCCCGCATCTGGCCATGCGCATAGGCAATGCGGACGTCCGGCATGTTTTTTTGCAATTCTGTGGTAATCTCCACAATCGTGTTTACCCGGTTATACACATAATAAACCTGGCCGCCCCTGGAAAGCTCTCTGGTTATCGCCTCCTTCACCAGCTCCGGATTGTATTCCAGCACATAGGTCTGAATGGCCTTCCGGTCCACAGGCGGTTCCTCTAACAGACTCATATCCCGGATACCGATTAAGCTCATATGCAGCGTGCGGGGGATGGGCGTCGCCGTAAGCGTCAGCACATCTACATTCTGCTTCATCTGCTTAATCTTTTCCTTATGGCTCACGCCAAACCGCTGTTCCTCATCGATAATCAAAAGTCCTAAGTTGCTGTAATCCATATCTTTAGACAATAGCCGGTGGGTTCCGATAATAATATCAATCTGCCCTTTTTTTAAATCCGTCAATGTCTGTTTCTGCTCCTTCGGCGTAAGGAAACGGGACATCATGGCAATCTTTACCGGGAACGCCCCCATGCGCTCGCAAAAGGTATTATAGTGCTGCTGGGCCAGAATTGTGGTGGGTACCAGATAAGCCACCTGCTTTCCGTCCTGCACCGCCTTAAAAGCCGCCCGTATGGCAATCTCCGTCTTGCCATACCCCACATCTCCACAGATTAAGCGGTCCATAATCTTCGTGCTCTCCATGTCCGCCTTGGTCTCTTCAATAGCCTTCAGCTGATCCTCCGTCTCCTCATAGGGGAACATCTCTTCAAATTCCTTCTGCCATACGGTATCGGCAGAATAGGCAAACCCCTCCTTCGACTGTCGGGCGGCGTAGAGCTCCACCAGCTCCCTGGCAATCTCCTTTACCTGTCCCTGGACCCTGGATTTGGTCTTTTCCCATTCCTGTCCGCCCAATTTATTCAGCTTGGGGCGGTGTCCTTCCTTGGAGGAATATTTTTGAATCAGTTCCAACTGGGAAGCAAGAATAAACAGCTTCGCTCCGTCGCTGTATTCAATGGCAATATAGTCCTTCGCCACCTGATCCACTTCTATCTTCTCAATGCCCCGGTATATCCCCAGGCCATGCCTTTCATGAACCACATAATCACCGATATTCAAATCATCAAAGCTTTTTATCTTCTCCCCGGAATAAAGAGGTCTTCTCTTTATACGGCGTTTTGTCTTTTTCTGCCCGAAAATATCCCCTTCCGTCAGCACCACCAGCTTAATCTCCGGAATGGAAAATCCCGCTTTAAGTCTGCCGTTGGTCACCATCAACTCCGACTCCGCCAACACCCTGTCATGATCCCCGGAGAAGAAACAGCTTATCTCCTGCTCTAGCAGCTCATTGGCCAGCCGTTCTCCCCTGGTGGCGGAGGGGGAAAATAACAAAATCCGGTAGTTATCCTTTTTCCAGCGCTTAATGTCCTTCAGCAGCATATCAAAATTATGATGATAGGTAGGGACCATTTTCGTATCAAATAAAAGCCGGGTCTGGGGTTCAAATATAGAATCCTCCCTACCTAAAATGCTGAACAGAATCGTATCCTTTCCCGCCATTTTTCCGATTACCGCTTTATAGTCAAACAAGACATCTGCCTGGCTGGGCAGCATATAGCCCCCCTCAAGGCGGTCAGTCATGCTTTCCCGAAATTCAATCTGACAGGCTTCTGCCCGTGCCGCCACATGCTCCGGATCGTCCACAAAAATCAGCGTATCCTTCGGCATATAACTTAAGAAACCTGTACATTCTTCATAAAAACTCCCGATGTATCCGTCAATCCCCATGGCGCTGTTGAAATACTCCAATTCTTCCTTTAAAGACTCAACCTCCCGCGTAATCCGCCCATAGGCCTCCGTCTGAAACTGGTCTTTCAAACCTTTGGCATACGTTTTATATTCCTTATCAATTCGCTTTAATCCTTCCTGAATCCGCTTTTTGTCAAGAATCATCTCTGCTGCCGGATACACGGTAAGTTCCTGCACATTCTCAATGCTGCGCTGGCTCTCTACATCAAAGCTTCTGATATTGTCAATATCCTCGCCCCAAAGCTCAATCCGGTAAGGACACTCGCTGCTCATGGGAAAAATGTCCAGAATACCGCCCCGAACGGCAAACTGTCCCACGCCGTCCACCCAATCATTCCGCTCATAGCCTAAGGCCACCAGCGTTTCCTTCATTTTTTCCAGATTCAGGGGTTTTCCGCTTTCAAACAGGATGACATGCTTCTGAATTTCCTCTAAGGGCACGATTTTATTTAAAAGGGCGTCAATGGAAACCACCACCGTGGTGACTGTTCGCTCTAAAATTGCCTTTACCACCTCCATGCGCTGGCGCAAAATGGTGTGTCCGTGAATATCCGCACTATAAAAAAGCACATCCTTTGCCGGATAATACAAAATGTTCCTGTCAAAAAAGCTGTAAGCATCTAAGATTTCCTTAGCCCGGTCCTCGCTGTAGGTTACAATCAACTTTACCCGGTCCGCTCCTAAACAGTCCATTGTATAGTATCTGGCATATCCGTCTGTGCCGTTTATCTCAATGGGAGTTTTTTTCTTTTTTCTTGCCGCCTCACATTTACTACCCAATTCCGAAAGCCGAAAGGGCCCTCTCAACACGTCCATATCTGTCTCCTTAAGCTAAGCCTTACCGTTATACCGGTTCATGGCCTCTGAAAGATTTCCTGCAATCATCAGCTGCAGGGCCTCGCAGGCCCGGTCGTATCCCTGCTGCATCAACGCCTGCTCCTCCTTTGAAAAACGGGATAAAACATAGTCCACCAAATCCATGCGGGGCGGTTTCATTCCCACGCCCACCCGAATCCGCGGAAATTCTTCCGTTCCTAACATGGCGATAATATTCTTGATTCCGTTATGCCCTCCGGCACTCCCCTTTTCCCGGATACGGAGTCTTCCCACATCCAGATTGATATCATCATAAATGACTATGATATCCTCCGGAGCTATCTTATAGTACTTTGCCACCTGAACAATGCTCTCACCGCTTAGGTTCATATAAGTCATGGGCTTTAGCAGGATAACCGTCTCTCCGTTCATCCTGCCTTTCCCATACATTCCCTTATGCTTCATCACGTCTAATGGTATATTATATTGCTCCACTAGCTCGTCAATTACATCAAAACCCACATTATGTCTGGTGTGGGCATACTGCGCTGTGGGATTTCCGAGTCCTGCAACCAGTTTCATGTCCGTTTCCCCGTCCCTTCCTCTATCTCCGGCCGCTACTGCCGTTTCTTAAGAATTTCTTCCGCCTCCTGCAGCTGCTCCTTCGAGTTCACGCCCTTAATCTCATCTACATCCGACACGGCCATGGCAGCCACCTCACCAAGTCCCTTAGACTTCACAATCTCAATGGTATCCGTCAGATAATATTCCCCCTGGGCATTATCGTTGGAGAGCTGCGAAAGCGCCTCGCTTAACACCCCGGAGTTAAAAATATACATACCGGAATTAATCTCATCTACCCGCTGTTCCTCTAAGGTGGCGTCTTTTTGCTCCACAATCTTTACAAACTTCCCCCAGTTATCCCTGATAATCCTGCCGTATCCGGTGGGATCGTCCACCCTTGCTGTCAGAACCGTAATGGCGTTGCCCTGCTCCACATGGGTTTCCGCCAGTTTCTTAAGCGTCTTTCCGGTAATCAGCGGGGTATCTCCACAAAGAACCATAGTGATTCCCTCATTGCCGATAAAATCTTCAGCGCATTTTACGGCATGGCCGGTTCCCAACTGCTCCTCCTGTAACACATAGGTGTAATTGTCTCCTACGATTTCCTTCACCATATCCGCCTTGTGTCCCACCACCAGGCAGATATCCTGAGGCGCCGCTCCCGCCTCCATCGCCGCATCAATGGAATACTGCACCATGGGCTTTCCCAAAGCCTTGTGTATTACCTTCGGCAGCTCCGATTTCATTCTTGTTCCCTTGCCTGCCGCCAAAATTACCGCTTTCACCCTTACCATGATTCTTTCCTCCAATCTAATCATTATACAATATATACCACACCTATGGATTTTTTTCCAGTATTGCCGCAAGAAAAAAATCAGATATTCCTTTACCTGTCTTACCTCCGATAAAAGAATATCTGATTCCGTCCTTATTTTGCTATAATTTTAGAATTCGTTTTCGCTTTGGCTATCAGCTTTTGATACTTTTCCCTCAGCTTCTTCTTATGCCCCGGAACGCTTACATACAGCTTTTTGGCATTGCCATAAAATGCTTTCGAACCCACCTTTTTCAACTTCTGCGATTTAATTGACACCTTCTTTAAGTTTTTGCATTTATAAAAGGCTCGGTTTCCAATCGTCGTCACATTGCTTCCTATGGTTATCTTCTTAAGCGTTTTATTCTTTGCAAATGCATTGTTTTCTATGCCCGTAACCCGGTAAGCTTTGTTGTGGTAAACCTCTGTATCCGGAATGGCTACCGATGCTTTCTTAGGACCTTTCATGACAGAAAGGACACGGTTCCGGCTTCCCTCGTCCTTTTGGATAGCAAGATACGTTATACCATTTATCTCAACGGTTGCGCCATTCGCTATCACAGCGTTTGCTACTATGTCAGCTGGTATGGTAATAGCGTCCGGATAGCTAAAAACCACTTCTGCCGACATATTTTCCATCATTCCGGTAACAGCCACCACTTCCTTTGTCTGCGCATTGATATAATAGGTATAGCTGTTTTGCTGACCATCCTGAGCCTGCAAAACTACTTCTACAATATCACAATTTGTATCCCTGCCAAGCACATCATGATAATTATCCGTTTGCTTGTATTGCGCACTGATAAGCGTTTCCTCCATGCCTGTATCAACATCGGTTTCTGTGTCACTATCTACCGGTCCTACCTCCCAGCCGTCCGAACCTATCGCAAAAGCATATTCATACCCTGATGTCGAATCAACATATATCTGAGCAAGTCCAAACAAATCTACATAACTGACTCCGGTATTCAAATCCACGCCTGCGGTCAATATCTTGGCAATTTCTCCTTCAGAGATCAGATATTCCTCTTCAACCAGAACTTTTTTAGCGCTCATTACAGCCCTGCACTCTTCAAATATCTGTTTCCCATCCTTATTCTGACTTAACGCCTCCTCCGCGGAAACTTCCCCGCCAAGCGCTATGACCAAAACAAATAACAACAATACATTCTTAAAAATCTTCATCGTTTCCCCTCCTGTTACTCCCACATCGTCAAACAAAAGGCTTGTCATATAAAACGATACTCCCCCATAGAGCAAAGTTCCATACAACAAGCCTCCGGCATATCTGTATCTGCCCCACACATTATACAGATTGCGAATCATCCTCCTGCAATGCCTTCTCATACTCTGCTAAAATTAAACTCTGGATCCGTTCCCTTGCATTCTGGTTAATTGGATGGGCGATATCGCGGTAATCCCCATCTGCCGCCTTACGGCTGGGCATTGCAATAAACAACCCCTTTTCTCCCTCTATCACCTTGATATCATGAACCGCAAATTCATTGTCCAAGGTGATGGAAGCAACGGCTTTCATCTTGCCCTCTTTTGTGACTTTTTTCAGCCTGATATCTGTTATCTCCATATTGTTACACCCCTTTGTACTTACATTCTCTCTTCTCTACAGAAAAGGACTACAGCGCATAGCGGAAATTCTTCTCAACGACCACCTTGATCTGTCCGGCTTCTGCTGTATGAATTGTGTTGGCCCGCAGGGTATCGCGACTCTCTATGATGCAGTTCTCAATTACGGAATTGTCCCCGATATGCACATCATTTAAAATGATGGAATTACGGATCACACAATTATTACCCACATATACCTTCTTGAACAGGACTGAATTTTCCACTGTACCATTGACTATACATCCGCTGGCAATCAGACTGTTGTTCACCACTGCATCTCCGTTGTATTTTGCAGGCGGCAAGTCTTCAACCTTGGAATATACATCCGGATACTGTCGGAAGAAATAATCCCGAATATCCTTCTTTAGGAAATCCATGTTTGTCTTATAGTATGAATCGATGGTTCCGATATTTCTCCAGTAGGAATCCATCTTGTACGCATAAATCTTCTTTACATTCTTATAACGGATTAAGATATCCTTAACGAAGTCGGTTCTTCCCTCCTTCGCACACGCCTCTAACAATTCAATCAACTGTCTCCGGCGGATGACATACACGCCGATGGAAACAGTAGGCGTCTGTGCAACCAAAGGTTTCTCCTCAAAATCCGTAATCTGCATATCGTCGTTGTATTTTACTACACCGAACCGGCTTACATCATCATCTTCCGGATTGATATCCTTGCAGACAATGGTGATATCTGCGCCCTTCTTGATATGCTCCTCTAACACCTTGTTGTAATCCAGCTTATAAACGCCGTCGCCGTGGGCAATTACCACATAGGGTTCATGGCTGTCCTTTAAAAAATTAATGTTCTGATAAAGGGCGTCTGCCGTACCCTGATACCAAGTGTTGTTGGCGGTTGTAATGGTAGGAGTAAAGAGGTAAAGACCACCCTGCTTTCTACCGAAATCCCACCATTTTGCTGAATTCAAATGCTCGTTTAATGAACGGGAATTGTACTGTGTAAACACTGCCACCTTCTGAATATTGGAATTGGTCATGTTACTCAGGGCGAAATCAATGGCACGATAGCTGCCGGTTACCGGCATTGCGGCCACTGCTCTCTTGGCTGACAATTCACCCATTCTGCTGCTGTTACCACCCGCTAAAATAATTCCTATTGCTCTCATGCTAAGTCACCTACCTTTATCAAACTAGAACCACTCTTTAACAATCCATCAGGATACTCTGCCTTCTCGGTAGGACCATAAATAGCGGTGTTCTTACCAACCTTTACATCATCCGGAATCGTTGAGTTCTCGCCGATTGTCACAAGACCAAAGGCGTAAATCTGCGGCTTGTACTCGTTCGGCGCTTCCTCGCCAACGCCTAATTCCACATTCTTGCCGACAGTTACGTTCTCAGCGATAATGGCTTTATCCACAACTGCGCCCTCGCCAATAACCGTATTGTTCATGATAATGGAATCCTTCACAACCGCGCCCTTGCCGATGGTTACGCCGGAACCGATTACACAGTGGCTGACCTCGCCGTACACCTCTGTTCCCTCGCCGACAATACTCTCTGTCACCTTGCCGGACTCATCAATATACTGCGGCGGTAAAATGTCGCTCTTGGTGTAGATTCTCCAGAACTCCTCATACAGATTAAATTCCGGTATAATATCAACCAGCTCCATATTTGCTTCCCAATAAGAGCCTAAGGTTCCAACATCCTTCCAATACCCCTTGAAATCATACGCAACCACCTTCGAGCCGTTCTCGTGGCAATGCGGAATGATATGCTTTCCAAAATCGCAGGAAGGTACATCTTTAAGCTCCTGTAAAGCCGCCTTCAAAATACTCCAATTGAAAATATAGATTCCCATCGACGCCTTGTTGCTTCTCGGCTTCTCCGGTTTCTCCTCAAATTCCTGGATTACGCCGTCTCCATCTGTAATGACAACGCCAAACCGGCTTGCCTCCTCCATGGGCACCTCATAGGTAGCCAGAGTAATATCTGCGCCCATAGACTTGTGATGGTCTAACATTACCTCATAATCCATCTTATAAATGTGGTCACCTGATAAGATAAGCACATATTCCGGATTATAATAATCAATATACTCCAAATTCTGGTATATTGCATTGGCAGTACCTGTGTACCATTGACTGTTACTGCTCTTCTCATAGGGCGGTAATACCGTTACACCGCCAATACTTCGATCCAAATCCCACGGAATACCAATACCAATATGCTGATTCAGCCTGAGCGGTCTGTATTGTGTCAGCACACCAACCGTATCGATTCCAGAGTTAATACAGTTACTAAGCGGAAAATCAATAATCTTATACTTTCCGCCAAAAGCAACTGCCGGTTTAGCAAGATTTGATGTAAGTACGCCCAGTCTGCTTCCCTGTCCGCCAGCTAACAGCATGGCAATCATCTCTTTCTTAATCATAGTGTCACCCCTTTATGCTAGATATGTGTTTAATTATAACATTAAAACCATTTTTTTGAAAGATTTTTTATGCAAAATAACATATTTTTCCGTAATTTTGTTAATTTTCTCAGCAAAAATTGAATTTTAAACGCAATTTATTAATTTCTGAGCGGGCATTTTTCCCATTCTTTATGCAAATTGCACAAACCCAAAATTTTCCAATTCTTATTTTTATGGAATTTAATGTTTTTTGTTTCTTTTTTATTAATATTTTATTCAAAATTTCCATAGACATATCTGACATTTTTTTACAAAATAGAAAATTTAATTTACCGCTTAACGATAAAATCTCCCGCCACCGACGTCTGCATTACCTTCTCCATATCCCAGTGATTGCTTAACGCCATCCACAGCTTGCAATACTGGGCAATCACCGCGCTTTCCGGCAGCACCCGGATTCCCAGCAGCTCATATTCCCGTACCGTTTCATAATAGGTTTCCTGTTTTGATAAACCGATTAAATAAATCGGCGTCCCCCAAAAAGCCGCCCTGGCAGCAAAGTCCTTTAAATCCTCAGTAATACCGATTGTGCCGGAGTGAAAGGTCTCATGCAGCACCACCTTTGTCTCCGGAGTCAGCACGGGATAGGACATCCCCACATAGGGAGAAATTCGCAAAATTGCCGATGAAACATTATTCAGGGCAAACTGGCCGTCTTCCTCCATAAACTCCAGCACACTGGATGCGCCCTCCTGTTCGCCATAGTGAGGATTCTGCACATAAAATCCATCCTCAAATCTTCCGTACCAGGAATCCGCCACGCTGTACACCGCATCCGAATAGGGCACCGGAAGCTGAAGGCGCACAGCCTTATGAAGCGTCGGAAAACCGCCCTGATTACAATAGCTCACAAAGACGCCCTTCCCGAAACCGCCCTTTATAAAATCCACAGCGTACCCAAAATTAGTAAATCCGTTTGCCCGGCTGTCCTCTAACACATAATTGCTCGACACCAGAATCACCGGAATCTTTGCCCCGCCAAAAATGTACCCCAAAAAGGCGGCGCTATATTGCAAGGTATCTGTGCCGTGGGTAATCACAATCCCTTCCAAATCCTCCTGCTCTAACATGCTTTCCACGCAGGCGGCAAGGCGCAGCAGATGATCCGCCTGTAAATTTTCACTTAAAATGCAGTAGGGCTCCTCCACAAAAAAATCAACGTCGTCCCCATACTGCTCCCGATACATTTCCAAAAGCAAAAAGGGAGCCTCTCTGACGGCAGATATATATCCGCTCTGGTCAATCCGGCTCCCGATTGTTCCGCCCGTAAATACAACTCCTATTCTCATGACTGCGACTCCTTCTGCCCGATTTACAGCGTTACCAGCTCCACGCCCACCATCTCCGACATAGCCTGATAAACCTCCGGATAATACCGTTTTAACCGAATGGGTTGAAACTTAAAATCCGTAAAACAGTGAGAGGTTTGTGCCTCATTATGCAGTATGCCGTAATCCTCCGAATATATGCGGTAGCTCATTACAAATTTCACCCCGTGAAATTTCTCCAGCTTTGGCACAATACAGATCGTATCCCCAAACCGGACCGGCGCCTTATAACTGCACTCCACGCGGAGCACCGGAATCATAACGCCCTTATTTTCCAGTTCCCTGTAATCGATATTTAACTGCCGCATAAAATCCATACGGCATTCCTCTAAATACCTTACATAATTAGAGTGATGTACGACCTGCATCTTATCCGTCTCGTAATAATTCACTGTCCGTTTAAACACCTGATACTGTTCCATATGCTACTCCTGTCCAATCAGTTAAAATTCCATAATCTCATAGTCCTCGGCAAATTCCATTTTTGCCTCGGTAACATCTTTCTTTTTCTGTTTTTCTTCTTTCTGCTTAACCGCCTTGCCAATCAGGCCGCTGTATTTCTTATCCGTTGTCATGGCTGCCGCCATCTTTGCAATCCGCTCCGACGGCACGCTGGCTACGCTTTCTGACTTCTTAAAATGCGGAATCAGGGGAATGGTATCCTCATCAGCCCCGGACTTTGATTCTTTCTCCTCTTTTTTGCCGCTCTTTTCCTCCGGTTTGCGGCGGTCAGACTTTACATTGTCCGGCTGGGAAACCATGTCAGGCGCCGGTTCATTTTCAAGTTCTGCCTGAGGTTCCTTTACTGTCTCTGCCTGAGACTCCCTCATTGTTTCCACCTGAACTTCCTTCGCTCCCTCTGCCTGAGGCTCCTTTTCTGTCTCCGTCTGGGATTCCTTCACTCCCGTTGCCTGAGGCTCCTCCTTTATCTCCGCCTGAAACTCCCCGTCAAGCTCCTCGTCAAATTCATCGTCATCTACATACTCAATCTCGTATTCTTCGCCCTCTTCTAACTCATCCTCTGTCACATAGACAATCTCGTATTCCACATCTTCTTCCGAAGCGGCTCCGCCGTCCTCGTCCTCACCGACAGTAAGAATCCTCTGCCTGTCCTCTTTCCCGGCGGAAGCTGTCTTTTCGTTCCTGTCTTCCCTGCCGCCTTCCTGCCGCATCTGCTCGACCTCTGCCGCCAACGCATCCCTCTCGGCAGTCATCTGGGCAAGAGCTTCCTCCGCCTGCTGGGCCTTTTCCTGGGCAAGTCTCGCAATCTCCTCCTGCTCCGTATGCAAATCCAAGGTCATCTGCACGCTGCCGTCTGCGTATTCATCGCCCTCCATCTTTGCCCGCATACGGGACATATGAAGCTCATTGGACAAAAGCTGGCCAATCTCCAAAATCTGCTGGCCCCGGTCTGCCATATCCATCTCCTGCAGCCCTTCCATCAACTCTGCCCGATTGTTATTAATCGTATCCAGCTTTTCCTCTAACACCTGCAAAATAATCTCATAATCACTGCGGATATTGTTATATGCCTCCGATATCATCTCCGTAACCCCGGTCAGCATTTCATCTGTATAAATCAGGGACGCCCCGTAAATCTCATCCGCATTCTTAAGGGCGCTTAATTCTTCCTCATTCAGGGTATCGTAATCCAAAGGCTCCACACCCGTGGTATGACGGCTTACCCTCATACGGCTTGCGCTGCGCTCCGCCTGATAAATAATCTTCTCCGCTTCTTTTTTGGCTTCGCTGATAATTTTCCCTCTGCGGTCATTTACCTCATGATACGTCTTAAGCTCATTGTCCATCTGGTCGGCAAGCTCCGTCAAAAGGGACTGCACCTCATCTTTATATACGGAAATCTTCCCCGGCGCTAAAGGCACTGCAGATGCGCTGTTAATAATCCCCTGTAAACGGTCTATAATCTCCTTGGTTCTGCTCTTCTCAGATATCGTAGCCATCTGTTTTTCCTCCTAAAGTTCTCCCCTGCAAGGTGTTTTCCCGATTGCAAACACCTTCTCCCTAATCGCAATGTTTATACACATTTTACCAAACTCTATTCCAACCTTCAATTAAAATTTGCAATTTTGTTACATATTTATTACAATATTTATAATTCATACTTTGAAAAATCCTGCATATTTTATCAGGAATAAAACAATAATAAATATAGTTTTGAATGTTATAATGGATCTGAGTGATTCCGGACATTGTCGGCAGAATGATCCAAAAGAAAGGAGCGTCCTATGAACTATCCATTTCAGGCAGAAGCCCTGCCCTACGACTACAATGCTTTAGAGCCTTATCTCAGCGAGGAAATCCTGCACTATCATCACGATAAGCACTATGTTACTTATGTGAACAAGTTAAATGAGCTGTTAAAAAACTATCCGAATCTGCAAAATATGACCTTAGAGGAATTGTTAATCCACACAGACGAGCTTCCAAACGAGGCGAAGACCTCTATTCTCAATAACGCCGGCGGAGTTTACAACCATGAACTGTATTTTGCCTGCATGAATTCTTCCGATTGCGAGCTGCCTACCGATAAGTTAGCGCTTGCCATGAACGCCGCTTTCGGCTCTGTAGACCAGTTTAAGGCGGAGTTTACCGCCGCTGCCATCAACCAGTTTGGCTCCGGATACGCATGGCTGATTCTAAGCAATGGCAAATTGGAAATCATTGCAACGCCTAACCAGGATGTGCCGATTTCCCCTACCGTCACTCCGCTGCTTTGCATTGACGTGTGGGAGCACGCTTATTATCTGCAATACCAGAACCGCCGACCGGACTATGTGGAAAATTGGTTCAATCTGATTAACTGGGATTTTGTGGGCGCCCGTTATATGTCGCTTAATAATCAGGGGGAATAGCAGGATTTCAACAATAAAATATCCGGCAGGCTTCTGATATGATCTCCCTTAGGTAGACAAGGTAAATAAACAAAGTCTACTTAAAGGGAGATTTTTATGTCTAAACAGCAGGGAATTTTGGCAGAGAAGCATCTAGGAAGGATTTTAATGTTGAATTAAAATAAGAATCATTTTGTTAATTATGTTTTTCAATGATCAGGTGGATACCCATAAAATTATCTATTTGCAAACTATGCTATATTTTTTAATAATCTTAAAAAGTCGTTCGTTTTTATCAAAATCTGTGAAGTGTTTGTTGCTAATGTTCCTTTCTTCATCTTGGGCATTTCTCATTTACAATAAGACTCTATATTCACATATGCTATATTCATACTCACATAATACTGTTCCAGCTCATACTCTGCATTAGCCAGAGTTACCTCTCTTTCCATATATTCAATTTTTGAAAGTTCGCCCTCATCCAAAAGCATTTTTGACATAGCAAGACTTTTTTTAAGGAAATTAACTTCTGCCTGCTTTGCATTTATGTAGGTGACTGCATTATTATAATCTGTCACATACCGAGCAATCGTCATATAGTCCTTTTCCGGATAATTTTCCCGGTAATACTCTATATTTTCCATGTCCTTCAACGACTTTACATTATAATCACTGTAATCCAGATTATTCTCTGTCAGATATAGGTTATAATAAGCACTTTCATTTTGTGCTGTCTGCAACTCTGCTTCTGTCAACGCCTTCTGCGCCTTATAGGAATTCAATGTGTCTTCTGTCACCTCCCCAAGTTCATACATTTCCTGATAGGCTTTTATCTGTGCATCCATATAGGCAACATATTTTTTCAAATAAGCAGCCTTACAATCATATTGATATTTATTTAGGAAATAGGGCAGACCGTTTTCATAACTCAATCCTTTAAGCAGTTCTTCCAATGCTTTTTGTGTTTCCTCACTGTATGAATCTTTTTCTGTAGTTGCTTCAGATATTCCTTGTTCTGTAAACCGTTCTCCATCTGTTTGTGTAGCTAACCCTTTTGCAGGCTGTTTTCTTTCCTCTTCAGCAGATGAACTACTCTCTGTGGTTTCTTCAGCCATATTCTCTGTAGAAGTTTCTTCTGTCCTATGTTCTGAAGATATCCCTTCCTGCGTACCTTCCTCAGTTATTGCTTCCCCTGTATCAACTTCACTTGCTTGAACATAAAAATGACCTGCAAACAAAACTCCAAGAATCAATCCCCACAACAGATATTTATTTAATGTATCTTTCATATCCTATCACCTTTCCTTTAGGCTACTGCCTAATGCGTCAGTCAATGGTTCTAAAAAGAATTCAATGATATGTCTCGTATCCGTCTTAATCTCTACGCTGCACTGCATCCCCTGGGATAATTCCAGCTTACCTGCACTCTCTTCGTCTAACAGAATATTTACCTTATATATCTTTTCCATCCTTTCATTTTCTATGGCATCGGGACTAATATAGATAACGCTTCCATGTAACATTCCATATTTCTGATAATCAAAGGTGTCTACCTTAATATCCGCCTTCTGTCCGCTCTCTATAAAGCCGATATCACTGTTGCTGACTTCTGCCTCAACAATCAAATGGGAAGTGTCGGGCAGAATCTCTGCCACTGCCTGCGTGGCAGTGACTACCGCCCCCGCTTTATCCACATTCAGAACTTTTATCACACCATCATATGGAGCATAGATATTTTTATTTTCATATTCATAATATTGCTGGGTAACCGTTACCCCATACTGCTTTAGGCTTTCCATGCACTGCTCCCGCATTTCGTATAACCGGCTGTCTCTCTCCTTTTTTGCATTTTCCAGATTCAGCACGGCAGCATCATAATTGTTTTTCATTTCTTCTATGGTGCCCTGCTGGTTTGCAGATTCTGCCTGGCTTTCACTAATCTGATAGTCAATGGAGCTGGCATCACTTTTCTTTGATAACTTTTCATTCTTGATTTCGATATTTTTAATGTCTATCTGCTTTTTCAGGTTATCCGCTTCATTGACCTTTTCCTGCCACTGAACCTTTGACACAGCACCGGCTTCATAGAGCTTCTGATACTTTTCCGCCTCTGTGGAAGCAAATTTGTAGTTGCTTTTCAATATCTCCAGCTCAATGCTTCCTGTACTTGCCAGCTTTTGTGATTTATCCTGTATTTGTTTTTGTTCTTTCAGATAATCCTCTTTATCCTTGCTGTTACCCAGATTATTTACAGCAAGGTCATACTGATTTTTGGCATTGGCAACTGCTGTTTCATAGCTTTTGACAGACAATTCATCTGATTCATTTAAGGAGATCATATATTCAATCACTTCCCTCTGATCCTGATTATATCTGCCTTCCCGGTATTCCCGGATGTCTTTGCCATTTAACAGCTGGTCTATCAATTCTACCCTAAGCTCTGTCAGTCCGATTTCACCTTCGCTGTAATCAATATTCTTCTTTTCCAGTTCTTTATCCATGGAATACAGGATATCCCCGGCTTTTACCTGCTGTCCTTCTGCCACCATTACCTTTGTTACAATTCCGCTTCCGGCTGCCTGGATTTCCTGTACTCCGTCATCGGACATTACCTGTCCCCTGGCAACGGCAACCTCATCTACTTTGCCAAGACACGCCCACAGGAGAAATGCGAACAATAGCAGAAAAACAGCCCATATAATAATATTTCCCAAAGGGTCTGCCGGCTTTTCTATAATCTCCAGTGCTTCCGGTAAAAATTCAACTCTTAATTTATTAAATTTCTTGTTGCCACCTTTTTTCATACGCATACCTACCTGTTCATCTGCTGCTGTAACAATAAATGATAATATAATCCCTTTTTATCCATCAGATTCCGGATACTTCCGTACTCCGCAATGCTCCCTTTTTCCACCACCATAATGGCATCCGCATCCTTTAAGGTGGACAGGCGGTGGGCAATGATGAGAACGGTCCTGTTTTTGCAGATTTGCTTTAAGTTATTCTGAATAATACTTTCCGATTCGTAATCCAATGCCGAAGTGGCCTCATCAAAAATCAAAATTCTCGGATTGGTCAGCAGTGCCCTGGCTATGGCAATCCTTTGCTTCTGACCGCCGGAAAGTCCGGTTCCCCGCTCTCCCACCATGGTATCGTATCCTTCACTAAGCTCCACGATAAAATCATGGGCTCCGGCAATCTTTGCCGCATTGATGACCTCCTCCATAGATGCCGCCGGATTCTGTAGGGCAATGTTATCCCTTATGCTTGCATTAAAGAGAAAGCTTTCCTGTAGTACCACCCCAATCTGCCGTCTCAACCATGCCGGATCTGCAAGTGCAAGATCAATCCCATCTATAAGAATTTTTCCTGTTTCCGGTATGTACAGGCGCTGTACCAGTTTGGATATGGTACTCTTTCCAGATCCACTCCTTCCCACAATGCCGATGACTTTATTAGCAGGAATCCGAAAACTCATGTTTTTTATTACCTCAGAAGCATCCGGGCGATACCGGAAGCTTACCTTGTCAAAGATGATATTTCCAACCACTGACGGAAGCTGTGACTGGCCTCCCTCTCTGGAAGGCTCCGGTTTTGCATTGAAGATGTCCCCTAACCGCTTTATGGAGAGAGAGGTCTGCTGAAAATCCTGCCACATCTGTACTAACCGCATAACCGGCTGGCTCACTCTGCCGGACAGCATGCGGAATGCCACCATCTGTCCCACCGTAAGCTCTCCGTCAATAACCAGCTTTGCCCCAAAATAGAGAATGACAATGTCAAAGCATTTCTGTACAAGCTGCGCAAGGCTGCCTGCGGCATTTCCAAGCATAGTTGTCCTGAAATTCGCTGTGGTATAATCCGCCAGCAGACCTTCCCATTTCTGCTGGATTCCCGGTTCCACAGCAAAGGATTTAATGGTCTGTACACCATTAACCGCTTCCACCAGATAGGACTGTTGGTCTGCTCCTGCCTTAAATTTATCATCCAGCCTTTCCTTTAATACAGGGGTAATAACAGCGGTTATACCTGCTAATATGGGTAATGAAATCAGTGTTACATTGGTAAGTGTCACACTGTAAAAATACATGATGATGACATATACGATGATAAATAATGCATCCAGCAGTGTGTTAAGGGGAACACCAGTCAGAAACCTTCGTATATTCTCTAACTCCCTTACCCTGGCTATGGTATCCCCCACACGCCGGGATTCAAAATACCGCAGGGGCAGGCTGAACAAATGTCTGAACAGCCGGCAGCTTAATATCACATCAATCTTACTGGTAGTATGGGCAAACACATAACTTCTTGCGATGGACAGGGCACTCTCAAATATGGTAATGATAATGAGCCCCACCGCCAGCACATCTAAAGTGGTCAAACTGTTATGGGTCAGCACCTTATCAATGACGGACTGGGTAATCATTGGAGAGAATATCCCCAATAACTGGGTTACAAAGGCAGCCAGCAGCACCTCAAGCAAAGGTGTCTTATATTTTATGATAGTCGGGATAAACCATTTCAGGCCAAATTGTAATTCCCGGTCCTGGAATTTCCTTGGCACCAGCAGAACAACGCTTCCGCCATACAAGTCTTCAAATTCCTGAACATCAAGCACCTTGGGACTTTTCTCATCACAAAATGCAACAAGAAATTTATCTTCCTGTGCTTTTAGTAAAATAGCAAACTCAGAGTCTTTAAGCTCTATGATGGCAGGCAGCGTCACTTGAACAAGCTTTCCCTTATCCAGCTTTACATGCCTGGCCTTTAATTTCAGGCTTTTTGCTATCCGCAAAATATCTTCTGCTTCTGTATTTCTGTCCGAAAGGTTATAGATATGCCGTATATGTTCTTCGTTTACCGGTATGCCGTAATAAGCTGCTGTCATAAGCAGACAGTACATCCCGGAATCCTGCTTTTCTTCCATTGTATCTCCTCATTAAAATTGGCTTGAAATGGATCTACATTCCAAGCCAATTCAACACTAAATCGCTTCTTTTGTCCACCACTGGTTTATGATATCCTGCGCTTGTTCATTCTTACTTTCTATTGCATCCTCCCACATCATTCCTGTGGTATCCTCAAAGGATGCCATTGCCTGAATCATCAGTTCCAGTTTTGTGTAATCCAATATGCTTCCGTCGGATGTACGGAAGGATTCCACTTTATGAACGTCATCATAATAATAATCAGATATTGTGATGGTATCCTCCTGCCCAATCACAGTTATCTTTAAATTACATCCCTCTTTTGAAAAAGCCAAGTCCCTACTACTGATATTTTCACCAAAGAGAATCTTATCTCTTCCGCTTCCTTCACTGATGCAATCTTGCCCGTCTCCTATGTTGAAGATATAGGTGTCGTCTCCTGCCCCTCCGTTTAAGCTGTCATTTCCGATGCCTCCTGCCAGCAGGTCGGCTCCGTTTCCTCCGTTCAGGGTATCATTTCCGGCTTCTCCATACAGCTCGTCATTTCCGTTGTTTCCGTATAGAGTGTCATCCCCGGCTCCTCCGTATATATAATCATCCTCTAGTGTTGGTGCATAACTGTAACTGTTGGCAGCGTTAATTATATCGTTCCCTTCCGTTCCGTAATAGTATCTTGCCCGGTCCTTAATTCCGTCTATATCCCACTTCGTTCCGTCTGCAAACTCCACTTCTTCCACACGGCAGTTTGTGTCATAGAAAAAGTCTACTACTCCAATCCTGTCCCCGCTCTTCTGGTTCGTCAAGTACAGGTTCCATGTATCACGGCTCACCTGGATGTCCCCTTCCTCAATGCCTTCCCCGAACACAATCCGGTCAATTCCGCTTCCCTCGCTAATGGTGTCCTGACCGTCTCCTATGTTGAAGATATAGGTGTCGTCTCCTGCCCCTCCGTTTAAGCTGTCATTTCCGATGCCTCCTGCCAG
>CANREG010000043.1 GCA_947629565.1 uncultured Lachnospiraceae bacterium | reverse complement strand
CGTGGTCATGGAAGTTTCCTCTCAGGGGCTGATGCTTGACCGGGTGGCAGGAATTTCGTTTGATTACGGTATTTTTACCAATCTGTCCAAGGACCATATCGGACCGAATGAACACAAGAGCTTTGAGGAGTATCTGGGCTGGAAGGCCAAACTGTTTACCCTTTGCAAGACGGGAATCTTTAATGCGGACGACGCCCATTATGAGCAGATTCTTAAGGACCATACCTGCCGGGTGGTTACCTTTGGCACAAAGGAGGGAGCGGATTATATTGCAAAGGACAGAAAACTGTATGGAAAGGACGGGCGACTCGGCATTACCTATCAGTTGGAAGGAAAGTGTGAGGCTAAGGTCTTAGTCAGCATGCCCGGAGAATTTTCCGTATATAATTCCCTGTCTGCCATTGCCGTAGCCAGGGAAATGGGCGTGCCGCTTGACCGGATTCTTTCCATATTGACGGATATCCATGTAAAGGGCAGGGTAGAAATGATCCCTATTTCCGACGATTTTACGGTACTTATTGACTACGCCCACAATGCGGTGAGCTTAGAGAGTATTTTAACCACCCTCCGGGCCTATGAGCCAAAACGGCTGGTTTCTCTGTTTGGATGTGGAGGAAACCGCTCTAAGGACCGCCGGTTTGAGATGGGCGAGGTGTCCGGGAGGTTAGCAGACATTACGGTAATTACTTCTGACAATCCGAGAAATGAAGAACCCCAGGCCATTATTGACGATATCCGTACCGGAATTTCTAAGACGGACGGGGAATTTGTAGAGATTATCGACCGGAAAGAAGCCATCCGGTATGTGATTATGAACGCCCGAAAAGGGGATGTGATTGTGTTAGCCGGAAAAGGGCATGAGGATTATCAGGAGATTAAGGGAACGAAACACCATATGGATGAGCGGGATTTAATCCGGGAGATACTGGAGGAAGAAGATGTCACCAAAATATGCGGATATCATAATCGATATTTCTCATGAAGCCATAGACCGTACCTTTCAATATAAGGTGCCGGACAGATTAAGGGATAAGCTGCAAATAGGCACGAAGGTGTCCGTCCCTTTTGGACGGGGCAGCCATATGAGAAGCGGCTATGTAGTCTCCTTTTCAGAAAATCCGGTCTTTGAAAAGGAGCGGATTAAGGAGATTGCAGATATATACGAAGGGGCGGTTGCCGTGGAGGATTCCCTGATTGAGCTGGCGGCTTTTATCCGGGAACAGTATGGCTCCACCATGATTAACGCCCTAAAGACGGTAATGCCTATCAGGGAAAAAGTGAGAGGGCTTACTAGACGGCAGGTAAGGCTGTTAATTGACCGGCAAAAGGCCGAAGAAAAGCTTGCGCTTTACCGGAAGAAAAATGCCAGGGCGAAGGAGCGGCTGTTAGTGGAGCTTATGGACGTCCGGGTGATCTCTTATCCCATTGTCACCGGAAAGCTGAACATTTCCTCCGCGACATTGAAAGCCATGGAAAAGGAGCAGGTCATCGTTATCGAGGAAGAGGGATATGACAGGGAGATTTTCAGTGAGGAGGAAAAGCGGGACGATGCGTTAGCGGGCAGCGGCAAGGAATGTCCCAACGCAGAGCAGAAGACTGCCATTGATACCATTTTAGGAGATTACGAAAAGGGACAGCAGGGAACTTATCTGTTAAAGGGCGTGACCGGAAGCGGCAAGACGTTAGTCTATATTGAGGTTATTGACCGCATTGTTGCCATGGGAAAGCAGGCGATTGTGTTAATCCCTGAGATTGCCCTTACCTATCAGACGGTCAAACGGTTCCGGAAACGGTTTGGGAACCGGGTGACGATTATGAATTCCCGGCTGAGCAAGGGGGAGCGCTACGAGCAGTTTGAAAAGGCAAAAAAGGGAGAGGTTTCCGTGATAATAGGTCCCCGGTCCGCCTTATTTGCTCCTTTTCCCAATCTGGGGCTTATTGTCGTGGACGAGGAGCACGAGACCAGCTATAAGAGCGAGTATCCCCCAAAATACCATGCCAGGGAGGTAGCCATAAAACGGGGACAGATGGCAGGAGCCAGCGTGTTATTAGGGTCCGCCACGCCTTCGGTAGAATCCTATTACCATGCCCTAAACGGCGACTATAAGCTGCTGACGCTGTCAAAGCGGGCAAAGGAGGATTCTGCCCTTGCCCGGGTGTTCGTGGCGGATATGCGCGAGGAATTAAAAAGGGGAAACCGGGGTATATTTAGTAACAGATTGCAGGAATTGATGCGGGACCGGCTTGATGCGGGACAGCAGATTATGCTGTTTTTAAACCGCCGGGGACATACCGGCTTTATCTCCTGCAGAAGCTGCGGCCATGTGTTCAAATGCCCTCACTGTGATGTGTCCTTAACCAGTCATTTTTCCGGCACCAGTCGGGAAAAGCTGGTATGCCATTACTGCGGCTATGAGCAGAAGCGGCCCGCCCTCTGCCCTGAGTGCCAGTCCCGGTACATTGGCGGGTTTGGCGTTGGCACCCAGAAGGTAGAGGAGGAGGCGGCAAAGCTTTTCCCCGGTGCTAAAATCCTGCGGATGGATATGGACACCACCCGGAATAAGGACGCCCATGAGCAGATATTAAGTCGGTTTGCCAACGGGGAGGCGGATATTTTAGTGGGCACCCAGATGATTGTAAAGGGACATGACTTTTCCAATGTCACGCTGGTGGGCGTGGTGGCCGCCGACCTGACTCTCTTTGAAAATGATTACCGCTCCGCCGAGCGCACCTTTGATTTGCTGACGCAGGCGGCGGGTCGGGCAGGAAGGGGCAGCCTTAAAGGGGATGTCGTCATTCAGACCTATGCGCCGGAGCATTACTGTATTGAGACTGCTGCCGGACAGGATTACCAGGCATTTTATGAGGCGGAAAAAGCTTACAGGGAGCTGCTTGCCTATCCGCCCTTTACCCATGTGCTGGCGGTCTTTATGGAGCAGGAGGATTATGATGCGCTTTGTTCCTTTGCCGGACGGCTGGCAGAAAAGCTGACAGATTGGGGAGAGCATACCGGGGTAAGGTTAATCGGTCCCTGTGACGCCACCATTGTCAAAATAAACGACCGGTACCGCAGAGTGATTTATTTAAAGCACAAGGATTATGCGGAACTGACCAAAATAAAGGACAGGGCAGAGGCTTTTTTAGAGCGCCGGACGCAAAAAGGCTGCCAGGTGACCTTTGATTTTGACCCGTTACATTCCTATTAAGGTTCCGGTTAAGATAAGCGGACGCCCATTTATGGACCGGAGATAGTGACAAGCCGGGCGGAATGTGTTAGAATGTGTATTTAGTTGTGATTATGTAATGGAAGGATAAGGAGAGAGGAAAGAACATGGCACTGCGACAGATACGGTATGACGGAGATGATATTTTAAGAAAGAAATGCAAGGAAGTAAAAGAGATGTCGGAGCGTACCCTGACATTAATCCAGGATATGTTTGATACCATGTATGACGCGGACGGCGTAGGGTTAGCGGCGCCTCAGGTGGGCGTGCTAAAGAGAATCGTGGTAATTGATGTGGACGGTGAGACGCCTTATGTGTTAGTCAATCCGGTCATTGTGGAAAAAGAAGGACAGCAGACCGGGGACGAAGGCTGTCTAAGCCTGCCGGGAAAGGTGGCGGTGGTAACAAGACCGAACCGCGTAGTCTGCAAATGTTTAAATGCGGATATGGAGGAAGTAACCATTGAAGGGGAAGGGCTTTTAGCACGGGCAATCTGTCATGAGGTGGACCATTTAGAGGGAATCCTTTATAAGGATGTGGCCAGCGAGCCCTTGCGGGATGTGGAATATCCGGAGGATTCCGAGGGAGAGGGCGGCAGCAGATAGCAGCCCTTTCCTTAATTACGGAAAGATTTCGTATATAGGCAGAGAAAAGTCAGGTGGTGATGTGATGAAGATTGTATATATGGGAACGCCGGATTTTGCAGTGGATACCTTAGAGGCCATTGTGAAGGCAGGGCATGAGGTGGCGCTGGTCGTTACCCAGCCGGACAAGGCAAAGGGCCGGGGTAAGAAACTGACTTATACACCGGTAAAGGAAAAAGCAATGGAATACGGGCTGGCGGTTGCCCAGCCGGAACAGGTAAGGGAAGAAGCCTTTATTGAACATTTAAAAAAGATTGCTCCGGATGTCATTGTCGTGGTGGCGTTTGGGCAGATTCTTCCGGAGTCCATATTGGAAATTCCGCCCTATGGGTGTATCAATGTACATGCCTCCCTGCTTCCCGCATACCGGGGCGCGGCTCCTATTCAGTGGGCGGTAATCGACGGCCTTAAGGAGACGGGCGTTACCACCATGTATATGGAAAAGGGGTTAGATACCGGGGACATCATCTGTCAGGAGCGGGTGGCGTTGGCGGAGGATGAGACCGGCGGTTCTTTGTTTGACCGTCTTTCTAAGACCGGAGCCAGACTTTTATTAACCACTTTAGAGCAGTTACAGCAGGGAACCGCAGTGCGGACGAAGCAGGACGACAGCCTTGCCTCCTATGCCAAAATGCTGACTAAGGACATGGGACGGCTTGATTTTACGGAGGATGCGGAAAAGCTAGAGCGGCTGATTCGGGGACTGAACCCATGGCCCAGCGCATACACAACGATAAAGGGCAAATCCATGAAGATATTTGCCGCCGAGGTGGTATCCGGATACCCGGATATGGAGCCGGGAACTGTGGTTAAAGTGGATAAGAAGGGCTTTATCGTCTGCTGTAAAAACGGAGCCCTGCGCATTTTAAATCTTCAGTTAGAGGGGAAAAAGCGTATGGATGCAGAGGCGTTTTTGCGGGGATACGATATGCAGGAAGGAATCCGGCTAGGGGAATAGACAGGCAATTTGGGAAAGGTACAAAAATATGGCAAAAGAAAATATCCGGCTGCTGGCCTTGGATATCTTATTGGAAGCAGAAAAAAAGAATGTGTTTGTAAAAGACGTCTTAAACCGGACGCTTTCCGGCAGGCAGTTTATGGACAAGCAGGACCGGGCGTTTATTACCCGCATAGTGGAAGGGGTTACGGAATATCAGGTGAGGCTTGACTATGTCATTGACTGTTTCAGCAGCCGGAAGGCGGCTAAATGCAAACCGGCCATACGCTGTATTTTGCGCATGGGCGTTTATCAGATTCTCTATATGGACAGCGTGCCGGATGAGGCGGCCTGCAATGAATGTGTGAAGCTGGCGAAGCAGAAAGCTTTTCAGAATCTGTCCGGCTTTGTCAACGGCGTGCTGCGGAGCGTGGCAAGGAACCGGGAAGAGATTCCCTACCCGAAATGGGAGGAGGATTTTGTGGCCTGCCTGTCTGTCACCTATTCCATGCCTGCCTGGATTATCCGGCATATGGCGGATTGGTACGGGGTGGAAAAGACAAAGAAGATATTAGAGGCTTCCTTAGAGACTACAGATTTGACGGTCAGGGTAAATCCCAAAAAAGCGGACGGCAAAGACTTAATGAAGCGGTGGCAGGAAAAGGGCATTGAAGCGGAGGCGGGCAGCTATGTACCGGAGGCCTTTCATTTAAAGAATATTAACTATCCCAGACGGATTCCCGGTTTTTCGGAAGGGGAAATTTTTATCCAGGACGAAAGCTCCATGCTCTTATATCATCTTACCGATATCAGGAAAAAGGAGCAGCCGCTTAACATTTTAGACCTTTGCGCGGCTCCCGGAGGAAAGGCAACCCATTTTGCCCAGATGTTGGGAGAGCAGGCAAAGATTGAGGCCAGGGATGTGTCGGAGCAGAAGTTGGAATTAATCCATGAGAATATCGAGCGGTTAGGCCTTACCAATATCCGTCCTGTCAAGTGGGATGCGTTAGTGCCGGATGCAGATAAGAGGGAATGGGCGGATATTGTCATTGCGGATCTGCCCTGCTCCGGGTTTGGCATATTTTCCAAAAAGAATGACATAAAATATCATATGAAAGAGCAGCAGCTTGTAGAGCTTGCCAATCTGCAGCGCACCATACTTACCAATGCGGCAGATTACGTAAAGCCGGGAGGACTTTTGCTGTATAGCACCTGCACCATCAACCCGGCGGAGAATAAGGAAAATGCGGAATGGTTTTTACAGCATTTTCCCTTTGAGCCGGAGGATATCCGAAGCAGGGTGCCGGAAGAATTGAAGCATTTTGTCATCAGGGACAATATGATTCAGCTAATCCCCGGACTGGTAAAATGCGACGGCTTTTTTATCGCAGAGTTTAGGAAGAAATGAGGGGAACAATGGACATAAAATCTATGACTTTGCCGGAATTGACAGAGCATATGACAAATTGGGGATATCCGGGATTCCGGGCAAAGCAGGTATATGAATGGTGCCATAAAAAACTGGTGAGGGATACGGAAGAAATGAGCAATGTGCCCAAGGCTTTGCGGCAGAAGGTCGCTGAGGATTTTGTCGCCTTAACTGTGGCGGACCGGTTGGTGTCAAAAACGGACGGCACCAACAAATTTGTATTCCGGTTAGCGGACGGCAATGTGATTGAAAGTGTTTTCATGCCCTATAGCTATGGTAATTCGGTCTGCATTTCTTCTCAGGCGGGCTGCCGCATGGGCTGCCGGTTCTGCGCCTCCACGCTAAACGGGCTTTCCAGAAATCTGACGGCGTCGGAGATGTTAGACCAGATTTATGCCATTACCCGGATTACCGGAGAGCGGGTTTCCCATGTAGTGGTTATGGGAACCGGAGAGCCCCTTGATAATTTTGATAATCTGTGCCGCTTTATCACCCTGATAACGGATGAGAACGGCCTTCATATCAGCCAGAGAAACATTACGGTTTCCAGCTGCGGGTTAGTGCCGGAAATCTACCGGTTGGCGGATAAGCAGTTTGCGATTACCTTTGCCCTTTCTCTGCATGCGCCAAATGATGAAAAGAGAAGGGCCCTGATGCCCGTTGCAGAGCGCTATACCATTGCAGAGGAGCTTGAGGCGTGCAAATATTATTTTGAAAAAACCGGCAGGCGGATTACCTTTGAATATGCTTTGGCAGCCGGGGAAAATGATACCGCCAAGGACGCCGGACAGCTAGCCAGCCTGCTAAAAGGCTTTCCCTGCCATGTGAATCTGATTCCCATCAATCCCGTTAAGGAGAGGGGATACAGGCGTACAGACAAGAATTCTGTCGAAAATTTTAAACTTTTACTTGAAAAAAATGCAATAGATGTTACTATTAGAAGAGGTATGGGCAGAGATATTGACGCTGCCTGCGGACAACTCAGGAAGGCATATATGGATGAGAACGGCTAAAGGAGGGTTTAGATGATATCCTACGGTAAAACAGATATTGGCATGGTCAGAAGTATGAATCAGGATACCATCTACTTTTCTGACAGAGATGTGGGCAACCTTCCTAATCTGTATATAGTGGCAGACGGGATGGGAGGGCATCAGGCCGGAGATTATGCGTCCGCCCATGCAGTTTCCTGGTTTGTGGACTATGTAAAGACCTGTCAGTATGTGAATCCCATTACAATATTAAAGACGGGAATCGCCAGAGTGAACGACATGCTTTTGCAAAAGGCGTCGGAGCACAAGGAGCTGAAAGGAATGGGAACCACCTTTGTCGTGGCTGTGGCTGCGGAGCCGAAGGTGTATGTGGCCAATATCGGTGACAGCCGCCTTTATGTCATGGGAGAGGAACCCAAACAGATTACCTTAGACCACTCTCTTGTGGAAGAATTAATCCGTACCGGACAGTTAGACAGGCGGAAGGTCCGGTTTCATCCGGAGAGGAATATTATTACGAGGGCGCTTGGAACCGGAAATGAAGCAGTGCCGGATTTCTTTGAAATTCAGTTAGAACCGGGGGAAAAATTACTTCTGTGTACGGACGGGCTGACCAATATGATTGAGGATGACGAGATTCGGGATATTGTGATGCAAAAGCAGTTTACGGACCGGATTTGTGATGATTTGATAGAACGGGCCAATTATTATGGCGGTAAAGACAATATAGGCGTTGTGGTTGTAGAGCAGGCAATAAATGAGGTGTGAAGATATGTTTGAACAGGGAATGATAATTCAAAATCGATATGAGATTATAGAGGAGGTTGGCTCCGGCGGCATGAGCGTGGTCTATAAGGCCAAGTGCCATGTGTTAAACCGCTATGTCGCCATTAAGGTGCTGAAGCCGGAATTCAGTGACGACAAGAGCTTTGTCAACAAATTCCGGGCGGAAGCCCAGTCGGCGGCAGGGCTTTCCCACCCCAATATTGTAAATGTATATGACGTGGGGGAGGAGAATGGCTTTTACTATATCGTGATGGAGTTAGTAGAGGGGATTACCCTGAAGGAATATATCCAGCAAAATGGCCGCCTGCCCTATCAGACCGCCTTGGATTTTATCATGCAGATTGCGGCAGGAATTGAGGTTGCCCATGAACATCACACCATTCATCGGGATATTAAGCCGCAGAATATTATTGTCTCCCGCAACGGTACACTGAAGGTAACGGATTTTGGCATTGCCAAGGCCGCCACCTCGAATACCATTGCCTCCAGCGCTATGGGCAGCGTGCACTACATATCGCCGGAGCAGGCAAGGGGCGGTTACTCTGACGAGCGCTCTGACATTTATTCTTTGGGAATTACCTTGTATGAGATGCTGACAGGCAGGGTGCCCTTTGAGGGAGAGAACAATGTTACGGTTGCCCTGATGCATATTCAGAGCGAGATGATTCCGCCGAGGGAGTACTATCCGGATATCCCTGTGGGTTTGGAAAAGATTGTCCTTAAGGCAACCCAGAAAAAGCCGGAGAGAAGATATTTAACCACCAGCGCTATGTTAGCGGACCTTCGCAAGATTGCGGCGGATCCCAATGCGGCTGTGGGGATAACCGGCGGCATGATGTCGGACAGCGCCCCGACGATACAGATTACAGATGAAGAGATGGCTGTGATTAAAAACTCTGCCATGGATGAACCGGAGGAACTTTCCGTATTTCCGGTTACTCATAATAACACGGAGTTAGAGGAGGCCAATCAGGCATTAGAGAGTTTTTATGAAGATGATGATGAGGAAGAAGAGGAGGATCTTTTTGAGGAGGAAGAAGAACGAAAGAGGGATGAAGAGATAGATCCTAAAATGGAAAAGATTATTACCATCAGCGCGATTGCCGCTACGGTTATCATTGCCATTATTATTATTGCTGCCATTGTATCTGTAACCGGCGGATTTAAGAAAAAGAAGAATACCGAGGAGCCGGTTTCTACAGAAGCAGAAACGCTCACGATGATTGATGTAGTAGGTTTTACGGAAGATGAGGCGATTGCCGCCTTAAATGAGGCAGGAATTTCTTTCGATACCGAGAGGGAATACTCCGATTTGGTTGAGGAGGGAAAGGTAATCAGCCAGAGTGTTGCAGATGGAGAAGCTTTGGAGGAAAATGAACGGGTATGGATTGTAATCAGTAAGGGGATTGAAAAAGTTCCCGTACCCGATGTGTCAGACAAAAAGGCTGAAGACGCCAAAGTGCTGTTAGAAGCTGCCGGTTTTACAGTGGAGGAAGAAGAAGAATACAGCGAGGACATAGAGGAGGGCATGGTCATTAGCCAGGACCCTGCCGGTGGTACTGAGGCCGGTAAGGGCTCTACTGTTACCATTGTTGTGAGTAAAGGAGAAGAGGTTAAGGTTTCCAAGGTTCCCAACCTGAAAAAGAAAACCGTGTCTGAGGCGGAAGCGGCGTTATCAGAAGTAAATCTTAAGTTAGGAAATGTAAAGCAGGAGTATCATGATTCCATACCGGAAGGACAGGTAATCAGCCAGAGTATCGCAGAGGGTACGGAAGTGAAAGAGGATACAGCCATTGACATTACAATCAGCAAAGGAAAAGAGAAGAAGACGACGGTTTACACAGCTACATTTTCCGGAGCAATTACGAATAGCACCTATAGCTTTGAAGAAGGGGAGGCGGTATATGTTTCCGTTACCCTGCAGGTTGGAGGAGCCAGCTATGATGTGATTAAGGATTATTACCAAATGAATTCCTTCCCCATAGATTTGTCCGGCGTGCCGGCAATAGATGGATTAACCAGCAAGGAGGCAACTCTTGTCTATAGGGTTCAGAATGAAAATGGTGAAGATATCACCGGAAGCTTTTCTTCTACCGCACAGGCTAAGCTGAAGGCAGTGGAGCAATGATGACAGGTAAGATTATTAAAGGAATTGCAGGGTTTTATTATGTGCATACAGGCAAAAAGGTCTATGCCTGTAAGGCGAAGGGCGGCTTCCGGAATCAGAACCGGAAGCCGTTAGTGGGAGATGATGTGGAGATTACCGTTTTGGACGAGACGGATGCGGAGGGCAATATTGAAAACCTCCTCCCAAGAAATTCTGAGCTAATCCGTCCGGCGGTTGCCAATATTGACCAGGTAATGGTGGTCTTTGCCGCCGCTAAGCCGGAGCCTAATTTCAATCTTTTAGACCGTTATCTGGTTACGATGGAGCGTCAGGAGATACCGGTAATCCTGTGCTTTAACAAGGTGGATTTAATCGACAGCGACAGGCAGGATTTTTATCGGCGTATCTATGCCAAAAGCGGTTATCCGGTCATCTTTGCCAGTACCTATGAACGCCATGGCATGGATGAGGTGCGCGCCGCTTTGGAGGGAAAGACGACAGCTTTGGCAGGGCCTTCCGGTGTGGGAAAGTCTTCCATAACCAATCTGTTGAATCCGGAGGCGAATATGGATACCGGCGTCTTAAGCCGGAAGATTGACCGGGGAAAGCACACCACCCGCCATTCTCAATTAATTCCCCTTGGAACAGACACTTATTTAATGGATACGCCAGGGTTTAGTTCTGTGTATTTTTTTGATATGGAGGCAGAAGAACTTAAAGACTATTACAGAGAATTTAAGGAGTTTGAGCCCTATTGCAAATACGGGGGCTGCAACCATATCGGAGAGAAAGAGTGCGGCGTGAAACAGGCTGTGGAAAAGGGGGAGCTTGCGGATTCCCGCTATGAGAATTACCGCCTGTTTTTTGAGGAATTAAAGACAAAGAAAAGGTATTAGGAAAGGATAGAGAATATGTATTATTTAGCACCTTCCATATTATCAGCAGATTTTTCCACACTGGGCAATGATATTGCTACGGTGGTGGCAGCAGGGGCAGAGATGATTCATTTAGATGTGATGGATGGGCGGTTTGTGCCTAATATTTCCTTTGGCGCGCCGGTGATTGCTTCGGTGCGGAAGGTTGTCAACGCTGTCTTTGACGTGCATCTGATGATTGAGGAGCCGATTCGTTATCTGGAGGATTTCCGAAAGGCGGGAGCGGATATTATTACGGTACACTATGAATCCTGCAGTGATGTAAAGGCTACGTTAAAAAAGATTGAATCCTTTGGACTTAAGGTGGGACTGGCTATCAGTCCGGACACGTCGGCAGAGGTGATCAGGCCGTATCTGCCTATGCTGGATATGGTGTTAGTTATGAGCGTCTATCCCGGCTTTGGCGGACAGAGCTTTATTGAACACTGTATGCCCAAGATAAGAGAAGTCCGAAAGATGGCGGATGAGCAGGGGATGGACGAGCTTTGGATTGAGGTGGATGGCGGAATCGGCGCAGCGAATATCCAAAGCGTCATACAGGCCGGCGCCAATGTGTGCGTGGCAGGCTCCTCTGTGTTTCGGGGCAATGCGGCGGAAAATGTCCGCAAATTAAAAAGCCTGATGACAGAAGGGAGCCCAAAATGAGCAGGGCGTTGATTGTGACCGGCGGATGGCTGGATATGGAATTTGCCGGAAATTTTTGTAATGCCAATTCCTTTGATTTGCTGTATGCGGCTGACAAGGGACTGCAATATGTCCATGAGCTGGGCTTAGAACCGGATTATATCATCGGGGATTTCGACACGGTGGACGATTCTCTTTTGCATGAATACGAAAGAAAAGCAGATTGCGGTGAGAAAAAATTTGTGATGGAGCGCTACCCGGCCCGAAAGGACGCGACGGATACGGAATTGGCGGTACAAAAAGCGATTGATATGGGAGCCGGGGAAATTACGCTGTTAGGGGCCACGGGAAGCAGGCTTGACCATGTGCTGGCCAATGTGGGCCTGTTAGGCCTTGCGGCAGATAAGGGCGTGAAATGCCGGATTGTAGATTCCTGCAACCGGATTTCTTATTTAAAAGGCAGAGGGGAATATTGTATTCCAAAGAGGGAGCAGTATGGAACGTATCTTTCCCTGATTCCCCTGACGCCATCCGTAACCGGGTTGACGATGACCGGCGTCGATTATCCGGTTAAGGACCGGACCATCCGGCAGGGCAGCAGTTTTACCGTCAGCAACCGGATTGTGGGAAATACGGCTTTCATAGCAATTCGGGAGGGCGCGGTCTTAATTATTGAGAGCAGGGATGAATAGGGCTGGATTTTTTTTCGGATATGTGCTATGATTATGCCTGTTTGTGTTAAGTATGCGCAACGGCAGATAAATGGCCGAAGATTGTGCGGATTTATCTGCTAATTTTATTTACGAGGAGAAAGAGATTATGAGTAACAGTTCTTTAGTAGGAGTTTTTCTGGCATTTGCAGTCTATATGCTGGTTATGATTGTCATTGGCGCAATCTATGCCAAAAAAACTAAAAATTCAGAGGATTTCTTCTTAGGAGGAAGAAGTTTAAACGGTTGGGTGGCTGCTTTGTCGGCCCAGGCGTCCGATATGAGCGGCTGGCTTTTAATGGGACTTCCCGGAAGCATATATGCCTTTGGTACCGGACAGGCCTGGATTGCGGTGGGACTTTTTATCGGTACGGTGTGTAACTGGCTTTTTGTATCTTCAAGGCTTAGAAGATATACGATTCGGGCCAATAATTCTTTGACCTTGCCGGCATATCTGGAGAACCGCTTCCATGACCGGAAACGGATATTGCTGGTGGCGTCCTCCATTGTCATCGTTATTTTCTTTCTGGTATATACCGCTTCGGCTTTAACTGCCGGAGGCAAGCTGTTTTCTTCCGTCTTTGGCGTGAATTATAAGCTGGCCCTGACTATTGGCGCGGTAGTAATTTTAATCTATACCTTTTTAGGCGGATTCATGGCTGTGTGTACCACGGACTTTATCCAGGGTACGCTGATGCTGGTGGGAATCCTTTTGGTACCGATTATCGCATACTGTTTTGTGGGACCGGAGAACATGGTCAGCGTGCTGAATGCTTCCGGCGTGCAGGGAGGCGCCAGCTCTTTCCTTAACATCATGCATGATTCCGGGCAGCCGGTATCCTTTATCTATATAATTTCACAGCTTGCATGGGGCTTTGGCTATTGCGGAATGCCGCATATTCTGGTGCGGTTCATGGCGGTGTCCGATGAAAAGGAGCTCAATAAATCCAAGGTAATCGCTATTATCTGGGTTGCGCTTTCCTTAAGCTTTGCGGTGATTATCGGAATTGTGGGACGGGCTTATCTGTTCCCGGAGATTTTGGGAGAGACCACAGAGATTTCTGCGGAAAATGTATTTATCGAAATCATACAGAAGGTATTTATGGAGGATATGAATCTGGCGTTTATCGGCGGACTGTTCCTGTGTGGTATCTTAGCGGCCATTATGTCTACGGCGGATTCCCAGCTTCTCGTCACGGCTTCCGCAGTGGCGGAGGATTTGTATAAAGGCGTGATAAAAAAGGATGCAGACGACAAAGTGGTATTAACCGTAAGCCGGGTGACGGTAGTGGTTGTCGCTGTCCTTGCCTATCTGATTGCCTTAAATCCGGACAGTTCGGTTATGGGGCTGGTGTCTAACGCCTGGGCCGGTTTTGGCGCTGCCTTCGGTCCGATTGTCCTGTTATCTTTATACTGGAAACGGGTAAATCTTCCGGGAGCCATTGCCGGTATCGTGTCCGGCGCAGCAACGGTTATCATCTGGGATTATATCCCGATATTCCATACCGGGGAGATGAATTCGGCAGGAAAAGAGATTATCAATACATTGGGCGCACAGACGGGACTTTATTCCTTAGCCATCGGCTTTGTCATCAGTCTGGTGCTGATTGTAATAATCAGTCTTGCTACGAAGGCGCCTTCTGAGGAAATGTTAAAAGAGTTTGAAGACATGAAGAACAATAATCTGTAAATCAAAAGAGACCAGACAGCTGGTCTCTTTCTTTATAAGTATAAGGGAGAATTAAATGAAAAATGAAAAATCTTTATATATAATATATAAGATAAATATGAACAAATTATGACTTTGAAAAAAACAATTTGAAAACTTTTGAAAAATAAGAGCTTAAAATTATGAATTTTCAGATATTTTGTATTGGAAAAATAAAAGAGGAGTTTTACCGGAGACAAATTTCCTGTATCTGCGGCAGATTGAAAGGAAGAGGACACGGGATAAACATTGTGGAATTTCCGGATGCCGCCATACCGGATAAACTGTCGGAGAGCAAGCGGGAGGCATTTCTGGAAAAGGAATGTCATAAGCTCTCAGAACGGATAAAGCCGAAGGATTATGTAATTGCCCTTTGCATTGAGGGAAAAGAAATTACCACAGGGGAACACAGGAAGTATATGGAAAAAGCCGTGGATTATGGATATGAAACCGTTACCTATGTAATCGGCGGTTCCTTAGGCCTGCCGGAATCCGTTAAGCGGCGGGCGGATTTAAAGCTTAGCTTTTCGAAAATGACCTTTCCCCATCAGATTATGCGCATGGCGCTGCTAGAGGAGCTTGCCGACGCGCTAAAGGTCTGAGGATACGGTTTATTTGTGATAGGTTTTTCCCTGTAAAATGGTGTATCCCCGGTAAAGCTGTTCATAAAGCAGCAGGGTAAGAGAAGCGGGGGAAAGAGACAGCCGGGTAAGGGAAAGGGTATCGAAAGAACATTCCGGAAATGACGCTAACGCATTTTCAACCATGGCTTTTGGAAAGCCTACGGTAATGTGTATGGAAGAGCGCCTGCTTTGCTGAAGCCGGTCTATATATTCGGCAAATTCAGGGGAGGAATAAGAGGAGACGCCGGGGACGACGCAGAGAAAATGCTGACGGACCGGATTGCCGCTGCTAAGAAGAGACAATTCCTGTCCCGTGTGCAGGGTAACATCACAATAGGCGGAGAGACGTTTGGTAAATTCCGCTATGGCGTTCCGGTAATTTGCTTCTAAATTGTTCTGATTACAATAGATATGATAGTGCAAGGCAATTTCTCCTGACATATAAAAAATGCACCAGAGAAGAGTCGAACTTCCTCACATGGCTCCGGAGGCCATTGCTCTATCCGTTGAGCTACTGGTGCAACGCAACTAATATAATACTACATTTTTTCAGAAAGTGCAAACGATTGTTGCTTTTTTTTTTTTCTTTTGTTACAATGGATTGGCAATAGACTGTAGGATTGTAATTTAGGAGATTACTATGAAGAAAAATATATTTGATAAACTGTCGGATTCCTATGAGCAATTTCATCTGAAGGACACAGAGATACAAAAGGGAGGAAGCACCATTGTAATCAGTCCGAAGCTTAAGCTGACACTGGGGTGGAGCCTGTTTGTACTCTGCTGCGTGCTTGCTTATATTGTGCTGGGAAATCCTTTTCAAAAAAATGTGGATATCAGTGCGGAAGAGAAGGAAAAAGTTCTGACCTCCGAGGTGGATGTGGAGGAGGAGCATGATACCATTATTCCCTATGAAAAGGATGCAGATGAGGAAGTCATTAAATTTGTCACAGCCTATCTTACAGCCATTACCAATTGTGATAATCTTGCCCTGCAGGATATGGTGACGGATTCCAGCCAATATAATGACAATGAAGATTTGAAGAAGAAGGCGGAATTTATTACGGCCTATGACAATATTACGGTGTACACAAAGGAAGGGCTTGATGAGGGCAGCTATGTGGCCTTTGTGGTGGCGAATGTGACGATAACCGGTGTGAACTCAAATCCCTATGATATCCTTACCCTTTACCTTATTAACGGCGCCAGAGGTTATCTGGTCAATAATGGACAGCTTTCTGAGGATGCGGCTGCTTATATCGAAAAGATTAAGGGAGATGAGGATATCCAGAAGATATACCGCTCTGTGGAGAAGAAGAACAATGAATTAAAGGAAAAAGACGCCTCCCTGCGGGAATTTTATGAGATTATCAGCAGACGGAATGTGGAGACCAATTCCATGGCAGACCAGTTGACGACGGAAGCGCCGGCAGAAGACGGGGGCGCAGGGGACCAATCCCAGGAGCAGCAGCCGGAAGGTGAACAGCCTCAGGAGCAACAGCCAGAGGGGGAGCAGCCGACACCGGAAGAAGGACAGTCAGTGGAAGGACAGGGAGAGCAGCCTGCCCAGTAAATATTCGTACAGACTTTATATGAATGTGATAAGGAGACATTAGATTGCAGATAGCACGGCTGTCAGCATTTAATGTCTCCTGTTTTATATCAATCTTCGCTGTTGTCTTCTTCCGGCGCTTCTTTGGCATAGATATCAATTCCTCTTGGCTTTACCGGAGTGGAGAATACGATTTGGGTTTCCGTCTTGCCGTATTTTTGAAGCTGGCCAATAAAAGAGTCTAACTCCATAGTGCTGGGGAAGGCCACTTTAATCAGCATAGAGTATGCTCCTGTGACGCAGTTACATTCCAGTACGTTGGGACAGGCTTCGATATAGGGATAAAAAACAGGCTTTTGCTTGGGATCCAGCGACATGTTGATAAAAGCAGTCACATGGTAATCCAGCATAGCCGGATCTACAGCAGCATGATAGCCGGTAATAATCTGTGCTTTTTCCAACCGGTCAATTCTGGCAGAGACGGCCGGAGAAGATAAAAATACTTTGTTTGCCAGATATTTCAATGGGTATCGCGCATTTTCCTGTAACAGATGCAGTATCTTTTTATCAATACTATCCATGAAATCACTTCCTTTGCTGAATATACGAAAAAATGAGATGCCCTTAATAATTGTAAGAACACCTCATTGCATTCTTCTATATTATATATGCGCGCCTTAATTTTTTCAAGTATTTTTCTCAAAAAATTCCAATATATCTATTTTCCACATAATTTCCTAATGTCTGCGGATATCTTTCTATTATCCTTAAGTTTTATTTGTGAAACCGCCGCAGGATAATCCTTTCCCATTTTCCCGCACTGCCATCGGTTTTAAGAAATCCTGCTGCCGGACTCTCCTGCATATTAGCTTGCACGCGCTTACGAAGAACTCGCGCCGGGAAGGGGTGGCTGGGAAACATTTGCAGCCCCTTTGAAAACGCCGGTACTTGCGAAGGCCCTATAATAAATCTACTGTTAAACATAATTAACAGGGCCTTCGCTTACGTACCGCTGCGTTTTCGACAGAGCGCAAGCGTGGCTGCATAATGTTTGCCCAGCACCCCAAACCCGGCGCTCAAACACTTCTTCGCGCGTGCAATATGCAGGAGAGCCCGGCAGCGGATTTCTAAAAAACCGCGTGTCGGGAAAATCGGGATAAGGATTACCTTGCGGCGGCAATTCACAAATATTCCGGAAGATAATAGAAAGATATCCGCAGAATCGGAAAGAATAAAAGTGGGGAATGAATATATTGTGTTGGGGGTGGGAAGAAGGTGTGAAGAAAGGTTTGAAAATGAAGGGCCGCTATGGTATGATAATGAAGAATATTTATTGTTATCTGCTAAAGATAAGCGTAAGGAGGTAGAAGGTATGGAACCGATTAATAGAAAGCTTTTAAAGGCAAATGCCAAGGAGGCGCTTAAGCATAATTTCTGGATGATCATGCTGGTTGTGTTAGTGGGCACCCTGTTGAGCGCAGAGTGGAGCGGACTTCATGCAGCGAGCGGAAAAACCGGATTTGTATCAGGTTACAATTATGGAAGCAGCATGGATTATGTAATGGGCCGCAGCAGCGAAGCGGTGACTGGGCGGCAGCTCATTTGGCAGTTAGAAGATCTGATTGATGAGATATTTGACGTGGATGTGGATTACACATATGATGACAGCAAATCTATAGAAGGAAATATGGACGCCTTTGAAGAGGAGGCAAAGAGGAGCCTCAGCGCCGCCGGTCCGGAAGTAATGAGCCGGATTTTTATTATCATCGGCGTACTTTTGTTGGTTATTGTTATAATATGGATTCTGGCAATAGTAATATCTTTTGCCATGGGAACCTTTGCTTATGCACCGATTGGTGTGGGATACCGCCGTTATTTTATGCGGAACAGGCACAGAGACAGTGAATTTATGGATATATTTTCCTCCTTTAAAAAGGGAAAGTATATGAATATTGTAAAGAGTATGTTTTCTACGAATATCCGGATCTGGGGCTGGAGTCTGTTGTTTTATTTTCCGGGACTTGTCAAGTATTACCAGTACTATTTTGTGAGTTGGATTATGTCAGAAAATCCGGATATTTCTCCCAAGCGGGCAAGAGAGCTTAGCCGGACCATGACGCAGGGGCATAAGTGGCAGATTTTTGTGCTGGAGCTCTCATTTTATGGCTGGTACCTTGTCTTTGTGCTGGAAGAGATACTGCTGGCGATATTTTCCTGCGGATTACTGGCAATTCCGGGAATGTTGTTAGTGCTGCCCCTCACCGGATATATTGAGACGACCAAGGCGGAGCTTTATGCAGAGCGGCGGGAGTGGATGCTTGCCAATGGCAATGCCTCACAGGGAGAATTAACGGGCTTTATTCCCCAGCAGCCGGAGATGGAAATATAATGAGTGAGACAATGCGGCTGAACAAATATTTAAGCGCATCCGGCGTTTGCTCCAGAAGAAAGGCAGACGAGTGGATTGCCGCCGGCAGGGTGACGGTCAATGGAGTAAAGGCAGATGTAGGCATGAGCGTAGGCGGCGGGGATACCGTCTGTGTCGATGGCAGGCAGATTCAAAACGACGAGCCCTTTAAGCTGGTGGTGTTCTATAAGCCTAAGGGCTATGCCTGTACTGCATACAGGGGGGATGCGTCCGGGATATTCCGCAATTTTGACCTGTCTGCCGATTTGAAATATATCGGCAGGTTGGATAAGGATTCCGAGGGACTGTTACTGCTTACAAATGACGGCGATTTGTGCAACGAGGTGGCAAAGGCCAGAAATAAGCACGAGAAGGAATATGTGGTTAAGGTCAACCGGACGGTTACGAAGGATTTTTTAGAGGGCATGGCCGCCGGTGTGCGGATCTATGACCAGCATAAAGAGGAATGGCAGGTTACAAGGCCGTGCGTGGTGAAGAAATTAAATGAGAATACGTTTTCCATTATCCTGACACAGGGATTGAACCGCCAGATTCGGAGAATGTGCGAGCATTTTGAGTACAGGGTAGAGGAACTGCGCCGGATAAGGGTTATGAATATCCGGCTTGGAGAGATGAAACCGGGTGACATAAGGAGCGCAACAAAAGAAGAGATTATAGAATTGCGGCGGCAGCTTGGCAGCCGGGAGCAGTAACGCAAAGGAAGCCGGACACAGACGCACGATGGAGTGGAAACAGGAGTCTGGCAGAATGTACAGAGAAACGGAAGCCGGATGCAGGTGTACAGCGGAATGGAATATATAGGTAAGGAAGGCGGATTTATGGAAAAACAGAATCGCATGAAGGAACTGGTCAGCAGACTGAACGAGGCGGCGGAGGCCTATTACCAAAAAGATACGGAGATTATGTCCAATTTAGAGTACGACAGATTATATGATGAATTGGCGGCGCTGGAAAAAGAAACGGGGATTGTGCTGGCCAACAGCCCTACCGTTCACGTGGGGTACGAGGTGTTAAGCGAGCTGGAAAAACAGGCCCACCCATCGCCCATGCTGTCTTTAGACAAGACGAAGGAAACTGCCGCTTTGGTCAGTTGGCTTGGAGACCACGAAGGCGTGCTTTCGTGGAAGTTAGACGGTCTTACCGTAGTGCTTACCTATGAGGGGGGAGAGCTTAAGAATGCGGTGACAAGAGGAAACGGCGAGATTGGCGAGGTGATTACCAACAATGCCAAAACCTTTGTCAATCTCCCCAAGACGATTCCCTATCAGGGGCAGCTTGTAATCCGGGGAGAGGCGGTAATCAAATATTCGGATTTTAACCGGATGAATGAGGAGATTGCCGAGGCGGAGGAGCGTTACAAAAATCCGAGAAACTTATGCTCCGGCTCGGTGCGGCAGTTAAATAATGAGATTACCGCAAAGCGTCATGTGCATTTTTATGCTTTTGCTTTAGTGGCGGATGCCGACGAAGAAAACGGCGGTACCGGCTCAGTTTTTGGCAGCCGGATGACAGAGCGTTTTGCGTGGCTTAAGGAGCAGGGCTTTGATGTGGTGGAGCATTTTCCGGTGACGGGGGAGAATCTGGAGGAACGGGTTATGGATTTTGCCGGACGGATTGCGGACCATGATATACCCTCCGACGGTCTGGTCCTTTCCTTTAACGATATTGCCTATGGAAAAAGCCTTGGCAGGACTGCGAAATTCCCCAGGGATTCCATCGCCTTTAAATGGGCGGACGAGCAGGCGGAGACGACGCTTTTGGACGTGGAATGGTCCCCGTCGAGAACCGGGCTGATTAATCCGGTTGCCATTTTTGCGCCGGTGGAGTTAGAGGGAACCACAGTGACAAGGGCAAGCCTTCACAACGTAAGCATACTGCGGGCGTTGGGCCTTGGCATTGGGGACCGGATTACTGTATATAAAGCCAATATGATTATTCCCCAGGTGGCGGAGAATCTGACCAGAAGCGGTAACTTAGAGATTCCAAAGACCTGTCCCGCCTGCGGCGGGGAGACTACCCTGCAGGATATCAATGACGTGCAGTCTTTGTACTGTCTGAACCCGGAGTGCAGCGCTAAGCAGATTAAGGGATTTTCCCATTTTGTATCCCGGAATGCCATGAATATGGACGGCCTTTCTGACGCTACTTTGGAGAAATTTATCGCCCATGGCTTTATCAGACGGCTGCCGGATATCTTTCATCTGGACCGCTACCGGCAGGAGATTGTAACGCTGGAGGGCTTTGGCGAGAAATCTTACGAAAATATCATTCAGTCTGTGGATACCGCCAGATACGTCACTTTGCCGAAATTTATCTACAGCCTTGGAATCGGCGGGATTGGTCTTGCCAACGCCAAGGTGATTGCCGCACATTTCCGGCAGGATTTTGGAAAGATTATGGAGGCTTCCGTGGAGGAGTTGGACGCCATTGAAGGCATTGGCGATGTGCTCGCCGCCTCCTTTTATGATTACTTTCATAATCCGGACAAACGCAGACTGGTGGAGGAGCTTTTGAAGGAGATTACCTTTGCCGAAGAAGAACAGGTGGAAAACCGGACGTTAGAGGGGAAGGTTTTCGTCATTACAGGAAGCGTGGAGCATTTTGCCAACCGCAATGAATTAAAGGAGCATATCGAGAAGTTGGGGGGCAAGGTGACCGGTTCGGTTTCAAAGAATACGGATTATCTCATTAACAATGATGTTCATTCCGGTTCGTCTAAGAACAAGAAGGCAGCCGAACTGGGGATTCCCATTCTTTCGGAGGAAGATTATATAAGGCTTGCAGAAGGGGAATTAAACTAGCGGGATTGCGTAATATTTATGGAACCCGATTCATGGGTTCCTTTACATTATTTAAAATAGACAGAAAAGGGGAGCAGCTATGCCAATCAGAATAGACAACGATTTGCCGGTTAAGAAAATACTTGAGGAGGAGAATATATTCGTCATGGACGCAGACCGGGCCATGAGCCAGGATATCCGTCCATTGGAGGTGGTAATCCTAAACCTGATGCCCTTAAAGGAGGATACGGAGCTTCAGCTTTTGAGGAGCCTTGCCAACACGCCTTTGCAGGTCAATATTTCCTTTATCCGCACAGGAACCTATGAGCCGAAAAATGTGGCGAGAAAGCATTTGGAACGGTTCTATACCACATTTAAGGAAATTCGCCACCGCCGGTTCGACGGCATGATTATTACCGGCGCGCCTGTGGAGAAAATGGAATTTGAAGAGGTGGAATACTGGGATGAACTTACGGAGATTATGGACTGGTCCAATGAAAATGTGACCTCCACCCTGCACATCTGCTGGGGAGCCCAGGCGGGGCTCTATTACCGTTACGGAGTGAGAAAATACGACCTTCCGAAGAAACTCTCCGGCATTTACAAGCACTATACCTTCCACAAGCGGACGCCGTTAGTCCGGGGCTTTGACGATTCTTTTCTTGTGCCCCAGTCCCGTTATACCGGCGTCAGGAAAGAGGATATTGTGGCTAACGACAAGCTAGAGATTGTGTCTGAAGGCGAGATAACCGGTCCCTATCTGATTATTGCCGAGGGCGGGAAGAATATCTTTGTCACCGGACACCCGGAGTATGATACCCTGACCTTAGACCAGGAATATAAGCGGGATATAGGGCGGGGACTGAACCCGGAGATTCCCTGTAACTATTATCCGGGAGACAACCCGGAACAAAAGCCGATTAAGTCATGGCGGTGTCATGCCAACACCCTGTATTTTAACTGGCTCAATTATTACGTGTATCAAGTAACGCCGTATGTTCTGTAAAATGCTGCGTACAGATTGATAATCGGAATCATGAAAAAGCACTCACTGTTTGGTGTGTGCTTTTTTTGGTTCGCCCGCCATGGGCGGGCTCTAACGGGTGAAAGTCCCGAGTGCGCGTAGGCAACGACGAAGCACA
>CANREG010000042.1 GCA_947629565.1 uncultured Lachnospiraceae bacterium | reverse complement strand
GAATCACATCTGGGGATTGTAAAAAAAGGAAAATCTGATATAGTAAAGACAGCAAACTAATCTTGGGCACATCTTTGATGCAGTCTGTCTGTTATTTTCCTACAGTAAATTTACGCTATCTTTTGTAAACTTTCCCTTGAAAATTTCTTCCGTATATGTTACATTAGATACACAAAAGGGAACGCCAGAGAAGCGGCTACCCTGATAGTTAGTTACTAATGCTTTTTAGCACCAGCCGTCACTACTTCCGATAGTGGCGGCTTATTTCTTTCCCTTGAAGATTGTGTAACACAATCCCACAAGGGTGACAATGAATATTCCAGTCTGAATAAAGTCAGCATATGTAATCATTGACCTCCCTCCTTTCCTTTCGGTTCGGAGGGTCAGTCCCTCCGAGTGGAGGGCAGCCGCCTTAGCTCTCTGGGCTCCCATTTGGCTAATATACCATATATTTCCTGCTTTTTCAACAATTGTGTGCTACATGTTTGTGTCAAGCATATTGAATCTTTCTAATTCTAACCAATCATGATATACTTTCAGAAAAGAAGTAAGCAATGTCAAAGTGCAGAAGCAATTCGCCCTACTTTGTCACCTTCACGCTCGCATTGCCCTTTCCCTTGAAATACTTCTTATAGATCCTTCATATTTGAATCCACCCTCTTTTATATTAAAAGACGCAACTAAAGGGATATCCTTAAATATTCCACATAAAATCTAACACATAGAGAATTTCTGCAAAGGCATACTTACTAGGTGTGGTTTCCTCTATCTAAAAATATCAATTACAGAATGTATCCTAACTTTTCAACTAAAAAGCTCAGACTGTAGACAAAGTCCCGGCGAAAGCCGGGATTTTGTCTACAGTCTGAAAGCTAAAACTTTTCTTTACACAATTTTATAACTTTAACATTACTCTTCTTTTTCCATAATTCCATTATGTATTTCAACAACCATTCCATTTTTTATTAACGGAATGCGATATTTCTTATCTTCATAAATATGCTTTGAGTTTTTTTCATCAAGCATTTTTTCATAACTTTCATATATTTTTATTGTTATACCGATATCATCGTTTTCTAGTGGAGTAAAAATATAATTTCCTGGTTCTATATCAGTACCTACGATATAACAACCATCTGTACAACTATTTTCTTTTTTTAATTTCATAACCTTTTTCTCCTTCTGCATTTTTTCTTTGTTTTCTTTATTATCTGCTTTCCACAATAAATGCCTTATCTTGTTTCCATTCCACAAAATAACACCATACTGTCTAGCCAAAGCGATTGTCTGATTATGAAATGTGCTATTTGTCATAATCACCGCCATATCAGCACCACAATACTTTTTCCCACTATTCGCTTCAATCACAGATTCACTTCCTATAGGATTTTTATAACTTTTACATTGTATAGCATATGTCTTTCCATTCAATTCCGCAAATATATCCACGCCATGACGTTCTTGAACTGAATATTCTTTTATTATCTTGTAACCATTCCTCTGCAATGTTTGAGAACAAAATCTTTCAAATTCTTTCCATGTCTTTCCATCTATTTTATAAGTTTCCATTTTTGTACGGTAACAAATTAGTACAAATAAAATAGTTATTATAATTGAAAAAAATCCCATAACTCTTTTCCCTTTGTTTCTATAAGTATAATTCATGCAGCTTTGTTAATAAATTATCTAACCTTTCCAGCATATATTCTTATTATTTAACTGTTACTTTACACTTTGCCTTACACCCGCTTTTCATTGTTAGTGTAATAGTTGCTTTTCCCTTTTTACGTGCACTGATTTTTCCCTTTTTCTTATCTACTGTGACTACTTTCTTATTTGATGAAACCCACTTAGAAACTGCATCTCCAACTTCTTTTTTCTTTATTTTAAGTTTATATTTCTTTCCAACCTTTATACTTAATTTTGTTTTTGATATTTTAACTTTTGATTGCAGTTTATTTATTTTTCTTATTTCTTCTTTTCCACAATTTAAACATTCTCTTTTATATTCTCCGTATTCAAAAATCGTAGCATTTTTAGATAAGTGCCATTCTGAAAAATTGTGTCCTGTTTCCGGTATTTTTGTCATATATTCTTTATTACAGTATTCACAAGTATATAATGCTTCTCCGTAATATTCACAAGTTGCATTTCTTTTTATTATCGCATTGTATTTATGCCCTGTTGCAGGAATGTCTTCTCCTTTAGAACTATGGCACAACTCACAACTAATTAATTTTACACCGCGTATCTCACAAGTTGGTTCAATTATCGTTGTTTCTTTATACTTATGCCCTATTGCCGGAATTTTTTCAGTATAATAATTTCCACAATTTTCACAAGTATATTTCAAGATACCTTCTTTTTCACAAGTTGCCTCTTCACTTACAACTCCGTTTCCATAAATATGATTTTCTGCAACTATGAATTTCTCATTCTCTATAATTGTGCCATTTTTATAAACAGAAACGATATATTCTCCTGCTTTATCAAATATAAGGTCATACATCTTTTTATACCTGACGATACCTAAAAGGGAGGATTTGATATCTCCAGAATACATACTATTTACGGCCTTCCCATCAGCAAATAAAAATGTAAATTCATCATTTTCACTACAACTAATTGAAATGCTACAAGGACTTGATTTACAAGCATTAAATGTGTTACTTATTTCTATTTTGTCATATTCTTCTAAGCTTTTATATGAAATATTATTTTCGGTTGCAAATTTCTCTGCTTCTGAATTTTCTGTACAATAAATTGTAAAATTATTTGTCGATTCAAATGCTTTTTTTGCAATATAAGTTTCTGCCCCTAAAATTTTTATTTTTCTTAGTTTATTACAATAAGCAAATGCTCCTTCTTCTATTAACTCTGTATTTTCGGGTATTTCTATTTCCTCTATATATGTTAAATGAAAACTATCTTTCCCTATCTTTTTTAATGTGCTTGGTAATTTAACATTTTGAAGCCCACTACATGAAAATGCCATTTCTTCTATAGTCTCAACACCATTTGGTATAATAACTTCGCTCAAACTGTCACAACTGAAAAACATTCTGCTACTTATTTCTTTTAATAAAACTGGTAAATTAATTTTTTCCAGACTGTAACAATAAGCAAAGGCATAATCTCCTATATTCTGTATACTTTCCGGTAATATAACTTCTTTTAAGTTTTCACAATGCTCAAATGCATAATTTCCAATAGCTGTTATTTCTTTTTCTACATAAACAGTTTTAATATCTTTTGCATATTGATAAACATTACGATGTATCCCTATTTCATCATATCCATTAAAAGTTTCTCCTTTTACCAATCCATTTCCATAAATGTAAAGCATACCATCTTCGTATAACTTATAATTTACATCCTCTTTTTCTTCTCCACAAGTTCCACTATCAATTACTTTTCCATGCTCTGTTTCATCAAATCCAGATTTTTGCTCTGTACATTCCGTAATTTCCAGTTGATCTGTTACTACACCATTTGCATATGTTTTTATGTAGTCAAACTGTAACATAATAAATAAAACAAGAATAAACATAAAAATTTTTTTATTATCTTTCAAAGCAAATCCCTCCCATATATGATTTTTAGTTATTGACTATTGTATCATACAAGGGAAAAAAATCCAATTTAAAAAATAAGACATCTGTTTCTCCCTGTAGATTCTATATAACAAGCAACAAATTGCGGTTTTAACAAAAGGAGCATATTTTATCAAAGTATTGCAAGTAACCCTACTCTAATTAAATCCTACAGTAAATTTACACAATCTTTAAACATATTGAACCTCTCCACTCTAATCAATCAAGATATACTTCCAGAAAAGAAATGACCGCTCACAAGGTAAGTTGACTGACTATTAGAATAGCAAAACCACCCTTAACCATTCAAAGTATCAAGGTGGTTTTCTCTATGTATGACTATTTATAAAATGTAAAGACAAATACATCTTTTTGTTTCTGACAATTGGTAATAGCCTTTTGTATGTATTCTACCTGTGTGCTACGTGGCAAAATTTAAGGCTCCCGCTGACTATTCACATCAACGGAAGCCTTTGATTTTACTATATTTCTTAGAACTTACCAGCCTTTGCTGCTTCTTCAATTGAAACGGCAACTGCAACGGTCATACCAACCATCGGGTTGTTACCGGCGCCAATCAGTCCCATCATCTCAACATGAGCAGGAACGGAAGAAGAACCTGCAAACTGTGCATCGGAATGCATACGGCCCAAGGTATCTGTCATACCGTAAGAAGCCGGGCCTGCTGCCATATTATCCGGGTGAAGGGTACGACCTGTACCACCGCCGGAAGCAACGGAGAAGTATTTCTTGCCCTGCTCTAAGCACTCTTTCTTATAAGTACCTGCTACCGGATGCTGGAAACGAGTCGGATTAGTAGAGTTACCGGTAATTGATACGTCTACGCCTTCTTTATGCATAATAGCAACGCCCTCCGGTACGGAATTCGCGCCGTAGCAGTTAACCTTTGAGCGAAGTCCGTCAGAGTAAGCCTTACGGGAAATCTCCTTTACCTCATTGGTATACGGATCATACTCTGTCTCTACAAAGGTAAAGCCGTTGATACGGGAAATAATCTGTGCTGCGTCCTTACCTAAACCATTCAGGATAACCCGCAACGGCTCTTTACGAACCTTGTTGGCCTTCTCAGCGATACCGATAGCGCCCTCTGCCGCTGCAAAAGACTCATGGCCTGCCAAGAATGCGAAGCACTTTGTCTCCTCCTCAAGTAACATCTTTCCTAAGTTACCGTGTCCCAAACCAACCTTACGGGTATCTGCTACAGAGCCGGGAATACAGAACGCCTGAAGGCCTTCTCCGATAGCTGCCGCTGCATCTGCTGCTCTCTTGCAGCCCTTCTTGATTGCGATTGCCGCACCTACTGTATAAGCCCAGCACGCATTTTCAAAACAGATTGGCTGAATGCCCTTTACCTGATTGTAAACGTCTAAACCAGCGTCTTTAGTAATCTTCTCAGCTTCTTCAATAGAGGAGATACCGTAGCTGTTCAATACTTCATTAATCTTATCAATTCTTCTTTCATAGGATTCAAATAATGCCATTCTATTGTTACCTCCTTCTATTATTTCGCAATCTCTTTATCGGTACGCGGATCAATTAACTTCACTGCATCGTCCACTCTGCCGTACTGACCGCAGGACTTCTCATAAGCGGTATTGGGATCATCACCCTTCTTGATGAAGTCTGTCATCTTGCCAAGGTTTACGAACTTATAACCGATAATCAAATCCTCTGCGTCCAATGCGATTGCAGTAACATAACCCTCTGCCATCTCCAGATAACGTGGGCCCTTCTTAAGCGTGCCGTACATCGTACCAACCTGGGAACGAAGGCCCTTTCCTAAGTCCTCAAGACCTGCACCAATTGCAAGACCATCCTCGGAAAATGCGCTCTGGGAACGACCGTAAGCAATCTGCAAAAACAGCTCTCTCATCGCTGTGTTGATGGCATCACATACAAGGTCTGTATTTAATGCTTCCAAAACGGTTAAGCCCGGCAAAATCTCTGCTGCCATAGCTGCTGAGTGCGTCATACCGGAACATCCGATGGTCTCAACCAATGCCTCCTGAATGATACCCTCCTTAACATTCAGTGTCAGCTTGCAGGCGCCCTGCTGGGGAGCACACCAGCCGATACCATGTGTAAAACCAGAAATATCCTTTACTTCCTTTGCCTGAACCCACTTTGCTTCCTCTGGAATCGGGGCACAGCCATGGTGTACGCCCTGCGCTACCGGGCACATGTTTTCTACTTCCTGTGAATAAATCATGTTGAAACTCCTTTCACTATGTAAAATTTACCGGCAAATCTGTTAGGTTCCAAACTGCCGCCACTAACCTATATTTTCGCATATATCGGCAAAAAAATCTAGTCCTAATTTGGCTAAAAATGGATAATTTCGACTTTTCCTTTTCCACCATATCCTATATAATAGAAACGGTGGCGCAAAACTACAGGATTCCTCCCGCAAAGCTAAAGCCACACACATAATCTGACAAGGAGTTTTATTATGGAATACATTGATTTACATGTTCATTCTTCCGCATCCGACGGTTCCCTTGCGCCGGAGGAGGTGGTAGATTTAGCTAAAAATGCAGGGCTTTCCGCCTTCGCCCTGACAGACCATGACACCGTAGACGGGGTGAAAGCCGCCCTGTCCCATGCAAAAGAAACCGGCGGAATCGAAGTGATTCCCGGCATAGAACTGTCCTGCTATTACGGCAAACGGGAGATTCATATTCTCGGACTATTCGTTGATTACGAAAATCGGGATTTTTTAGACGAACTGTTAAAGCTAAAGCGGGCCAGAGAAGACCGCAATGAAAAAATGGTGCTAAACTTTGTAAACGCCGGCATCCCGCTTACCATAGAAGAATTAAAGCATGGCAATCCAGGCAGCGTCATCACAAGAGCGCATTTTGCAAGGGTGCTGGTAGAAAAGGGTATATGCAAAAACAAGCAGGAGGCATTTGATAAATACTTAGGGATTCACTGTCCCTTTTACCTCGCCAAGCCCCAGGTCACGCCGGAGCATGTGTTAGGGCTTATCCGTCAGGCCAACGGCACAGCCATCCTTGCCCACCCTTACTCCTACCGCTTCTCCAAATCAGAAGTGGAAACCCTGTTAGATACCCTGATTCCACTGGGGCTTAGGGGAATGGAATGTTATTACTCCACCTATGATGCGGGACAGACACAGGAGCTTCGCCACATCGCCGCAGAGAAAAAACTTCTGGTGTCCGGCGGTTCCGACTTCCATGGGGCTGTCAAACCGGATATCTCCATCGGAACCGGACGGGGAAATCTCTGTATTCCCCGCACATTGCTAACTGCCATTGAACAATACCGAAGCGGGGGGAAAAACCGTATAGGGGTGCAGATTATTCCGCAGTCCCCTCCTCCTCTTTTTCCACCTCTGCAATGGCATTCTTATGCATGGGAATCCGGCAGTTTTTGTTATTACCAAACTCTACGATTACCGTATCATCTACCACATCGAGAACCACGCCGTAGAATCCGCCTGTAGTCATAATATTGTCGCCCGGCTTAATGGCATTTCTAAGCTCATCCATCTGCTTTTGCTGCTTTTTCTGTGGCCGGATTAAGATAAAATAAATCACGCCAATCCAGGCAACCAGCATAAGGACTGTGGTAACCAAAGAAGCCCCTCCTGCCATCTGCTGCGCATTCTGCGCATTACTCTCTAATAACATTGATAACATAGAATATCCTTCCTTTCTCTACTCTCCTGCGTTAAAGCCTTCCAAACGCATATTTTTATATTCAGCATAGCGCTTTTCCTGTATCGCTGTGCGAATTTCACTCATCATATTATTATAAAAATACAAATTATGCAAGACGCAAAGACGCATTCCCAGCATTTCTTTTGCTTTCAATAAATGCCGGATATACGCCCTGGAATAATTCCGGCAGGCGGGACAATTACATTCTTCTGAAATGGGGCGGCGGTCTAGCTCATACTTTGCATTGAACAGATTCAACTTGCCACGGTTGGTGTAGACATGTCCATGCCGCCCGTTCCGGCTCGGATATACGCAGTCAAAGAAATCTACGCCCCTGTCCACAGCCTCTAATATATTGGCCGGCGTTCCCACGCCCATCAAATAGGTAGGCTTATCCTTCGGAAGACAGGGCACCACCGCCTCAATAATGCGATACATTTCCTCATGGGATTCCCCTACAGCCAGCCCGCCGATGGCATAACCGTCAAGCTCCATAGACGCAATCTCCTTGGCATGCTCTACCCGGATATCCTCATGGACGCCCCCCTGATTAATACCGAACAACAGCTGCTGCCGGTTCAGAGTATCCTCTAAAGCATTCAGCCTGTCCATTTCCCTCTTACACCGTTCCAGCCACCTGGTAGTGCGCTCCACAGAAGCCCTGATATAATCGGTCTCCGCCAGACTTGGAGGACACTCGTCAAAAGCCATCGCAATGGTAGAGGCCAGATTGGACTGAATCTGCATACTCTCCTCCGGCCCCATAAAAATCTTCCGTCCGTCTACATGGGAATGAAAATACACTCCTTCTTCTTTTATCTTCCGCAGTCCTGCCAGGGAAAAGACCTGAAACCCGCCGGAGTCCGTAAGAATCGGCCTGTCCCAGTTCATAAAGGCGTGAAGCCCCCCTAACTGCCGGACAATCCGGTCACCGGGGCGCACATGAAGATGATAGGTGTTGGAAAGCTCTATCTGGGTTCCGATTTCCTTAAGGTCTGTTGTGGCTACCGCGCCCTTTATGGCAGCCGCCGTCCCCACATTCATAAATACCGGCGTCTCTACGGTTCCATGGACTGTCTCAAACCTTGCCCGCTTTGCCCTGCCGTCTGTCGCTATAATCTGATACATACCCGCTGTTATATTCCTCTCTGTCTTTTTGCTATGGACAGTTATATCTGCATAATCATCAAAATCTGACAATACATTTTCTGCTTTTTGTCCTCATAGATAGGTATTATACTTGCAATTTCTTTAAATGTAAACCATGGAAATAATTCCGTTGCATTTCACTCTTTTTCCACCCACATTTTATTGTTTTTCCACAATAAATCTGATATTATGAGAGTGGCTTGTCCGGGCGGGCAGCCTATTTATATCAGTACAAGGAGTAATAAAATGAAAACTTTATATCTGCATATTGGAACTCCGAAAACAGCAACCACAGCTATTCAGAATTTCTGTCAGGATAATCAGGACATACTGGCGGAGCACGGCTACTTTTATCCCATATTTGACTTTCAATTTCCCAGAGTGGGCGAAAGCGTCAATGCTCACTTTCTACTGACAGGCCAGCAGAAAAAGCCAAAGGTCGATGCCGGCCTTGAAAAGCTTTTGGAATTTTTTGAGACCTATGATAATGTGATTCTTTCCGATGAGCGAATCTGGAATAACGGTTTTACCTATAACTGCTGGGATATTTTAAAAGAACGGCTGATGCCTCATGAAATTCAGGTAAAAGTGATTGTGTATCTGCGAAGGCAGGATGAATTTCTGTTTTCCTGGTGGAACCAGCGGGTTAAGGTCGGCAAAAAACGCTACAGCACAATCAGCTGGCAGGAATTAATCACTGACCGTCCCTATATCCAGCTTGACTATTACAGCGCTTTAGAGAAAATTGCAGATTATGTCGGCAAGGAGAATATTCTGGTTCGCGTTTTTGACAAAAACCGGTTTTCCAGCAGCGCTCCGGAGAATACAATATTGGCTGATTTTCTAAAAGTCCTGGGCTTAGAGTACACTCAACAGTATACCGTCAATAATTTAGTGCAGAACCTAAGCCTCTCTAAAAATAATGTAGAAATCAAGCGGCATATAAATATGCTGCCCCAATTAAGCCAGGAAGAAAATGCTTTTTTCATCAACATTTTTAAAGAACTATCACAAAGCTATTCTTATCGGGATACGCAGGATATGTTCACAGAGGAAGAACTGGATACATTTCTTGCGGATTACAAAGACGGAAACGCCCGCATTGCAAAGGAATACTTAGGCGCTGAAGAATTATTTGATTATTCCTATCACGCAAAGGAAAAATGGCATCTGCAAAATGAAAACCTTCCGACGGATATTATCGACTATTTTGCGTGTACCTCCCTACAGTTATTGCGTGAGGTCAACGCTTTAAGACAGGAATTAGAGGCTTACAAAAAAGAACAGGAACGCACTCCCCCGAAGAAAACATCCGGCGGGCTCAGAAAAATATGGAAGCGATCCAAAAGCTCAAAATCTAATAAATCATAAGGAGAAGGTAAATGAAAACATTATATCTGCATATCGGAACTCCCAAAACCGGCACCACATCCATTCAGAACTTTTGCATGGACAACCAAAAACAATTAGAGGAAAAGGGGTTCTGCTTTCCCATCTTTGATTATCCTTTCCGGAATATCGGAAAGTACTGCAACGCCCATTTTCTGCTTACCCGTTATTGGGACGAGAACGGACAGCGGGAATATGAGCGGGAAGAAGCGCTTGCTTTAGACGGAATCGGCAAAGTATTACAGCTTTTTGAAAAATATGACAATATTATATTGTCAGATGAACGGATTTGGAATATCGGACTGACAGAAGATGTAAATGTATGGCAGCGTGTGAAAGAACATATCATGTCAAAAGGAATCACCGTCAAAGTAATCGTCTATCTTCGGCGGCAGGATGACTTCCTGTATTCCTGGTGGAACCAGCATATCAAATCCAACAATCACACCTATGCCGCTCTTTCATGGGAAGAACTCATCACAGAACTGCCCTACATTCAGTTGGATTATGAGCATGTACTGAAACAGATTGCCTCCTATGTAGGAAAAGACAATATCTGCGTCCGCATTTTTGACAAAAATGCTTTTTTAAAGAATTCCGCCGACGGCTCCATTCTCGCAGACTTTCTGAATGTCCTGAATTTACCTTACACAGACGAATACACTGTCAGCAATCCGGAGAGAAATCCCGGACTCACCAAAAATAATGTGGAAATCAAAAGACTGTTAAACAACCTGCCCAATCTGGACAAAACCAGCGATAAATTTTTTTATCAGAGACTTGTGGAACAATCTAAGAACAATACCGAAGATAGAAAGACCAGTATGTTTTCCAAAGAGGAACAGGCGGCGTTTCTTGCCAGATATAAAGACGGGAACGCCCGCGTTGCAAAGGAATATCTGGGATTGGACGATTTGTTTGAATATAGCTACCACGCAGAGAAAAAATGGACGCGCAACAATGAAGAATTTCCGGAAGACATAATTAAATTATTTGGTTCCACCACCCTGTATCTTTTACAGGAAGTGAACCGCCTGCAGAAAGAGCTTGATGAACAGAACCGCCATATTAATAATCTGCGTTACAAGCTTCGGCATCCTGCAAAGACTATTGTCCGGAAGATAAAGAAGGATAAAAATGATTAACTTTTGAATAGTCATTTTATGCCATACCTCTATATATTTTATAAATTATTCCGAAATATATAATGGTTAGACTGGTAATTGAGAACTTTTCGTTCTCTCACTTCTTCTGCTTTATAGCAGATATACAAAATGGTTAGACTGGAAATACATTTTGAAAGGGTGAGAACATGAAGATCAATTCAAGTCAGGTGAACTTAGGGTCGCAACGGCTCTACGAAAACAGCACGCAGGTTAAGCAGTCGACGGTCAGGAGACAGGTAGGCACCGGTATTACCCAATATTCGGGCAGAAGCTTTTTTTCCTCCTACTCGCAGTACAGCTTTTTTGCGGGCAGCAATCAGAATCAATATGATTCTTTTGCAAAGTCCACAGGGAAACAGAGAGAGGCATTGCCATCGGAACTGTATACGAATTTGTCCGGAAACACAGTGTCCGCTGACAGCATTATCTCCTCGTGGCAGCGATTCCATGAAGAACTGACAAAACGGCTGGAAGAATTCATGGAACAGATTAAGAACCAGCTCCTCGGCATCGGTGTGGAAGATACTTCTTTCCTTGACCTTACCACGGGAAGCCAGCCGGGCACGCTATGGACCAGACAGGACTACCAGAGCATTACCGTAACGGAAAGCGAATCCACCACCTTTAATGGTACCGGAACCGTTGTTACGGAAGACGGACGGACCATTGACTTTAATGTGTCTATGGAGATGAGCCGCTCCTTTACGGAAACTTCGGAAATGTTAAGCGAAGGAACGGAATATGTACTGACAGATCCTTTAGTAATCAAGATGCAGGACGCCCCGGAAACCATCAGCGACCAGAAATGGTTCTTTGACATTGACGGCGACGGTGTCAAAGAGGAGATTTCGCAGCTGGCCCAGGGCAATGGATTTCTGGCATTAGACCAGAATGAGAACGGCATAATCGACGACGGTAATGAATTATTCGGCACCAAATCCGGCAATGGATTTAAAGATCTGGCCGCATATGATGAGGACGGCAACGGTTGGATTGATGAAAATGATTCTGTGTATGCCAAGCTTAAGGTATGGGTAAAGGACGCCTCCGGCAATGATAAGCTGATCGGACTTGGCCAGGCAGACATCGGCGCAATTTATCTGGGCTCTGCCAGCACTGCTTTTACACACAAATCAGAAGACAACGAGACGCAGGCTGTCGTCCGGGAATCCGGATTCTATCTCCATGAATCCACAGGGAACGCCGGAATCATACAGCAGATTGATTTTGCTGCCAGGCAAAAAGAAGACGGCGCAGCATAAGTAAAATCACAGATACAACAAAACTCAAACCTTATTCACAGGCAATCGGTTCAAACCGCCTCCGCCTGATATAAGGTTTGAGTTTTCTTTTTTCATATATGCACTGACAAAGTATATCTTACTCGTTCCGGATTGCCGCTAAAGGACTTAACCTGGTGGCGCGTTGTGCCGGGAAAAATCCTGCCACCATACCGATAATTGTAGAAAATCCGATAGCTGCCAAAATCAGCCATGGCGGAATCATAGAAATATTGGTTGTTCCCATGCCATAATCCTCCATGATAATGGGCGAAATAAAGTAATTGACTAACAGGGATAATATATAGCTTAATACAATACCGATCACACCGCCTATAAATCCAATAAAGGCCGCTTCTGTAAGAAACATGGAACGGATATTTCCAAGACTGCATCCTAAAACCTTCATAATACCGATTTCCCTGGTTCTTTCATATATAGACATGGTCATGGTATTGGCAATACTGATTGCTGCAACCAGCATAGCCACTGCGCCGATGCCGCCTAAAACCGCCTCGATAATTATAAATTCCCGCTCCGTCTGCTCCAGCCATTCCTTGTTGGCCTCCGCATAATACCCCATTTCCTGAATCGTGTCCAATACTTCTTCCACATTTTCAGCAGCGTCAACATTTACAATTAACGTGCTGTATTTTAAATCCCGGTAAGGTTTTCCCTCCCTGTCTGTAGGCTGTCCCGGAATCACACTGTTTTCTGAATAATTTTTTCTCAAAAAATCCTTTAATGCATCCATGTCTGCATAGAAGTTATAGGAATACTCCGTACTGGTATCATAATCTCCTTCCGTTATTCCTGATACTTTAAGCTGAACCCGTTTGGTATCCGGACTAAAGTAACTATATGATGAAGAAGTATTCCATTCATCCCCGGTAAATTCATCTGTCATGCTTCCATCTTCTGTCTCCTCATATGTTTCCTCATCATCAAACATATCCGAAGAATCATCATAATCGTCCTCTCCGTCAACGCTAAAGGTACTATCATAATATTCTGTAGAGGAATCCGGCTCCGCAGCCGTTTCTTCCTCATAAACATCCTCTACCTCCAGGCCGCCGATTAAATTTGTATTCATCAAATCAATATCGGGAACGTCCATGGTTTCATAATCTACCCATTCTCCGGTCGCTGCATTCATAAAATCCATCAATACCTGATTTCCCGCAACCAGCGTCAATATGCCGCCGGCCTTCGGCGCAGTCCCCTCTCCCAATTCAATTTTGCTCATATACTCCTCAGATACGCCTAAAATATCAAAATATCCCTCATACACACCCGCCTGTATCGGCATACTAAAGGTGAGTATCGGTTCTACGCCTTCTACATAATCCAGATTCATAAAAGTATCAATTGTTGTGTCATCAAGCAGCAATTCATCGGAACCATATTCATCAGAATATACCATAATTTCCGTAAGACCGCCGGCCGTCTCCACCTCTTTCATGGTAGCTTCCCGCAGGCCAAAGCCAAGCGATAACATTACAACAATGGATGCCGTACCTATGATAACGCCCAGAACAGTAAGGAAAGTACGCATTTTACGCCGCCATAAATTGGATACGCTCATTCCAAAAATATCAGAAATCCTCATGCTCCTCTTCTTCCTCTCCAAATTCTTCCTCTAAGTCGTCCTCTAAGTCATCCTCATCCTCTAACAACTGCGCCAAGCGCTTTTTCCGGCGTTTTACCAGTATCACTACGACAACCACAATTACTGCAACTACTAATAATGCAATAAGGATAATAGCCCAAAGAGGGAAACCGGATTCCTCTTCCATTTCATCATATTCTTCATCTTCCCAATCCTCATCCAGATAATCAGCGTCCTCGCTCACAGAGCAAGTCACTGTCTCCTCTATTGTCCCGGTGCCTCCCGCTGAATCTTCATAATTAATTACAATCTTAATGGAGCCAGTCTCCGAATTATCCTTAACCCCCTTCAAATACAGTGTAGCGTATGCCGAAGAAGACGCCGCAATGTTCCCTACATATGCCTCTTCTCCCGTCACGGCATCGTCCTTAGGGGAAACCGTTACATTGTTAATCCCTGCATTACTTTGATTATTAATGGTAAACATCAAACTGGCTTCACCGTCAATCGCTAAAATTTCCGGCTCCATAGATACGTCGGAAATCCCTAAGCGTATCTCCTGATATACAGGGACAGACAGGTTATCGCTGGAGGTAAAATTATTTCCTTTCCCATCGTCAAAATCACCTTTTACCACTAAAATATAATTCTTCTGCGCCAGATCGGCCGCTGTTTTCAGTTCAATTTCCAAATCACCGGTTTCTCCGGCCGGAATTTTTTCTATAAATACGGCGCTGGAACCAGAGGTCGGCAAAAAATTACCCGCTTCATTGCCAATTAAAAACTTACCGTTACATACCGGCGTTGTCTTAGATGTATTCTGGATATGAATTGTCATTTTAAAGGTTTCCCCGGCCATAATTTTCTCGGGATCCGTATCATATCCGGTAATTAAAAGCTTTGGCGCAGAAACTTCTTCCTCCTCAGCCGAATCATCACTTCCGATGTCCGTGTCGTCCGACAAATCACTGTCATCATCCTTATCTGCGGATGAAGCCGGTTCTTCAAAATAGATATTAATGGTCTTAACCACATAATAATTCTGTACCACTCCGGTTTCATCCGGTTTTGTATATTCTCCGATAAACCGGACACTCTGATAACCGGAATCTATATCGGAACGTGCCTTTAACTTAAAGGAAGCTGACAATTTGGCCTGCTTTCCTGCATCAGCGCCTGCGCTGACAATCTTATAGGCGTCTCCGCTGGTCTCAAAAGGAAATGCATCGTCAATCACGGGGTATGCCGATTTCAATTTGATGTTATTGCTGTCGGCAGATGTCAGTACAAAGGATATTTTCACATTCTTTCCGGCTTTGCCTGTAACAGACTTCGTAACCTCAATTCCTACATCTGTATTTTTCCCTAACATTCCATTGGCGTTGTCGGTTGTCGCCGTAGTTGTCTGTGCCGCCGGCTGTTCTGTAGTTCCAGGCGTAGTTGTCTGTGTCGTCGACTGTTCCGTACTTCCGGGCGTCGTCACCTCCGTGCCAAGCCGTACTACAGCCGCCCCTGCTGATAATTTTCCTAAAGAAAGCGTCAGCAGCATAACCACCACCATTAACTCAGCAGCTTTTTTCTTAGTGAAAATACGATATCTCTTATATTCTTTCATGATCTACATCCTCCGCTAGCTTATTACTTTTATCTTCAATGCTGATAATCTTACCATCCATAATCCGGATTACTTTATCCGCAATAGCCGCCAAACTGTCGTCATGGGTTACCATAACCAGTGTTTTTTTATGTTCATTTACCACCTGACGCATCAGCTTCATCATATCCTTAGACGTCTTAGAGTCCAGATTACCGGTGGGCTCGTCCGCAAACATAATCTTCGGGTTCACTACCAATGCCCTTGCCATACCCACACGCTGCTGCTGTCCGCCGGACATCTGATTGGGCTTATGCAGGGCATGTTCCTTAAGCCCCACCAGTTTCAACATCTTCATTGCCTTCTTAAGCCGCAGCTCCTTTGGCATTCCCCGAAAGGACAGGGGAAGCGCGACATTCTCCAACGCATTCATTGTCCCCAGCAGATTAAAGGACTGAAAAATAAATCCCACATTCTTACGCCGGAACTGCACCAGCTTCTTTTCATTCATCTTCTCTATATGATTGCCGTCAATCACAATCTGTCCCTTTGTAGGCTTTTCCAGTCCGGCCATCATATTTAACAGGGTAGACTTCCCGGAACCGGAGGTTCCCACAATGGCACAGAACTCGCCTTCGTACACCTTAAAGCTGACGCCATTTAGAGCCCTTACCTTATTGGTTCCCACCTTATATATCTTATATAAATTATCAACTTCTATTACCGGCGTTCCCCGGCCATCTTCCGCAGCATCCGTTTCCAAATCCGGCGAAACTTCTTCTGCCTCGGTCTCTGTTTCTGACGCCGGAGTTTCTTCTATCGCAGCTTCCTCTGAAACCGAAACGATATCATTTTCGCCGCCAATCACTATCGCATCTGTAAAATCCAAGATTTCATCCTCCAAATACCATGATTCAATCCTTTGTGATTATAGCACATTTCTTTTAAAAGAAAAGTTTGTTCTCATATATTTCACAAATTATTAAGAAAAACTGAGTTTTTCTATCTCCTGCATCCACAAAGCAACACAGGCGTCGCTTGGCATACGCAAATCGCCCCTTGGCGACAGCGCCACCGTACCCACCTTCGGGCCGTCAGGAACGCAGGAACGCTTAAACTGCTGGGAAAAGAACCGCCGGTAAAAGATTTTCATCCATTTGAGAATCTCGCTCCCGTCATAGGCTCCGGCAAAAGCCAGCCCTGCCAGCCGGAAAATCTTCCCCGGTCCAAAGCCAAAGCGCAGCATATAGTATAAAAAGAAATCGTGTAATTCATATGGACCGACAATATCCTCCGTCTTCTGGGAAATCTCGCCGTCCTCCGGAGGCAGAAGCTCCGGACTTACCGGCGTCGCTAACACATCGAAAAGCACCTGCGCCGCCTTCCTTTCCTCTGTCTCTTCCGCATAGTATTCCACCAGATAACGCACCAGCGTCTTGGGAATGGAACAATTTACCCCATACATGGACATGTGATCCCCATTGTAGGTCGCCCAGCCCAGCGCCAGTTCCGACATATCTCCGGTTCCAATCACCATGCCGTTTTTCTGGTTGGCAATATCCATTAAAATCTGCGTCCGCTCCCTGGCCTGTCCATTTTCATAGGTGATATCCCGCTTTTCTTCCTCCTGTCCGATATCCTTAAAATGCTGCCTTACGGAATCCACAATGGAAATTTCCTTAATCGTCGTTCCCAGACAACGAGCCAGCTCCACCGCATTGTGATAGGTGCGGTCCGTTGTGCCAAAGCCCGGCATGGTAACCGCAAGGATATTCTCATGGGAAATATTTAACAGGTCGAATGCTTTCACTGTCACCAACAGGGCAAGGGTGGAATCCAGTCCCCCGGAAAGCCCGATTACCGCCGTTTTGCAGCCGGTATGGGCCAGCCGCTTTCTAAGGCCCATGGCCTGTATGGTTAATATTTCTTCACACCGATGCTGTTTCTTTTCCTTATCCCCCGGCACAAAAGGCGTCCGGGAAATCCCTCTTGTCAGTTCGGTCTCCTGCAATTCAAAGGAAAATGCGGTTTCTTCATAATCGCACTTTCCGCCTCCCGCATTGCGGTAGGTGTTCATCCGCTGCCGTTCGGCAGTCAGTTTATTTACATCTATCTCTGATACCAACAGATTATGGCAATATAAGGCTGACTCCGCCAGCAGGGCGCCGTTTTCCACTATCATACAGTGTCCGCTGTATACCACATCCTGCGTAGATTCGTCATTTCCGGCATCGGCATATATATATCCCGCAACCAGCTTAGCCGACTGCATGGCAACTAAATCCCTTCTATATTCCGGCTTGGCCGCTAACTCGTCGCTGGCCGACGGATTGCAAATTACCGTCGCCCCTTTAAGCGCATGACGAATAGCCGGAGAGTCCGGCACCCACAAATCCTCGCAAATCTCACCGGCAACAATCAGGCCGGGGACATTTTCACAGACTAAAAGCTGATTGACGCCAAAGAAAACGCGCTGTCCGGCATAGGAAATACATTCCGCCTTCTCCGGTCCCGCCGCAAAATATCTTGCCTCATAAAATTCCTGATAATTCGGAATGTTTACCTTGGGAACTAGAGCCAGCAGCTTTCCGCCCTTGCAAAAGGCCGCCGCATTATAAAGCTGGTTGCGGTATAGAAGCGGCAGACCTGCCACAAACAGGATATCCAAATCCACCGTTTGCAAAAGCAGAGTTTTAAGCGTATCTTCACAAGCGGAAAGCAAAACGTCCTGCAAGAACAAATCCCCGCAGGTATAGCCGGAAATGCTAAGCTCCGGGAACACTAAAATCTTTACCCCCGCTTTTTCCGCCTCCTTTACACAGCTCAAAATCTGCTCTCCGTTGTATTTGCAGTCCGCCACCCGTAAGCTGGGGGAGGCCGCCGCCACCTTTATAAATCCATCCTTCATTATTTTATCCCTTTCCATATATTCGATTACACAGTCTATATTTTCATATTTTGCACAGTACATAGTTTAACATACACGGTTTGATATGAAAAGTTTTTTATGCAGACAGATTTCCTATATGCGCATGAATATAACAAAATCGGGGATAAGGCATCTTGCCCTATCCCCGGTTATTCCGCATATTTTAATCCTTTTCTTTACTTCGCTGCAATCACATCCGCCATATCATACATTCCGGCTGGTTTTCCGGCCAGAAACTTTGCCGCCTCAAGGGCGCCTTTTGCAAATACGGACTTGGAATACGCCGTATGGTTGAATGTAATCACCTCGTCTGTCCCCGCAAAGATTACATCATGGATTCCCACAATGGTTCCGCCCCGGACAGAGGAAATTCCAATCTCCTTCTTGGGCCGTTTCTCCCTGCGTCCGCTTCTGTCATATACATATTCGTATGAATTGCCTAACGCTTCGTTGACTGAATCCGCTAACGCCAGCGCCGTTCCGCTTGGCGCATCCACCTTCAGGTTATGGTGCTGTTCCACCACCTCAATGTCATAGCCTGCGCTGCCGAATACCTTGGCTGCATCCTTTAACAGCTTCATCAATGTATTGATTCCCAGCGACATATTGGCTGATTTCAAGACTGCGGTCTGGCGGCTGACCTCCTTCATTTTGGCTAACTGTTCTTCACTTAATCCGGTTGTACACAGTACCACAGGCATATTCTGGGCCTTGCAGTAATCCAAAAGATTATCCACTGCTGCCGCCGCTGCAAAATCCACAATCACATCCGCATCGACATAGCAGTCAAAAATATTTGTAAATACCGGATAAGGATTCGTCCTGTTATCCGCAATGTCAATTCCTGCCACAATATCAATATCCTCATCCTTTGCAGCTAACCCGGTAATTACCTGCCCCATATGGCCGTTACAGCCATGCATAATTATCTTTACCATTCTTTTTCTCCTATATATCCCGCATTTATCTGCTGTAATTATACCCCGTTATGAAACGGCTATACGCTCTATGCCAATTTCAAACCATAGTTTGTCATGGCCTTTTTGATTTTCTCAACGCTAGCCGGTTCCGCCTCGGTCATTGGCATTCTCACATAGCCGCCGCAAAGACCTGCCAATTCAACGGCCTTCTTCACAGGAATCGGATTGACCTCGCAGAACATCGCATCGCAAAGGTCAATCGCCTTTAACTGTAACGCCAGGGAGCCTGCCACATCTCCGTCTAAATATTTCTGTACCATATCATGGACGTCCTTGGGAATGATGTTGGCTGTTACGGAAATCACGCCCTTGCCGCCTAAAGCCAGCAACGGAACCACCTGGTCGTCATTGCCGGAATAGATATCGATGCAGCCGTCTGCAAGCTGCGCCAGCTTAACCACCTGGGAAATGTTGCCGGAGGCCTCCTTGATTGCTACAATATTCTTTACCTTCTTAGCCAATGCTACGGCTGTCGCCGGCTGGATATTGCAGCCGGTCCTTCCCGGCACATTGTACATAATGATTGGGATATTCACTGCCTCGGCAATAGCCGTATAGTGCTGAATCAATCCGTTCTGGGTTGCCTTGTTATAATAAGGCGTTACCACCAGCAGGGCGTCCGCCCCGGCTTTTTCCGCCTCCACAGAAAGCTCAATGGCCGTCTGGGTACAATTCGAACCGGTTCCCGCAATAACCGGAATCCGCTTATTCACATACTCGATACATTTCCGGATAACCTCCATATGTTCTTCCTCAGTCATAGTGGAAGCCTCTCCTGTCGTACCGCAGATTACAATGGCGTCCGTCTCATTGGCGACATGGTATTCCACCAGTTCCTTTAACTTGCCGTAATCCACTGCCCCGTCTTCTTTGAACGGCGTAACTAATGCAACTGCTGAACCTGTAAAAATTGACATCTTCACTCTCTCCTTTTCTTCATTCCGGCCCGAAAGCCTGTATTCATAGACATAAAAAAGACGCTCCGCCGGCAGCGTGCCAACGAAGCGTCATCCATCTTCTTCATTCCCGTAGCACTCCACCTGATTCTGACAGAATATATACTGCCGTTCCTCTTATCGGTGACAGACATATAGCTGTTAACTATACATCCAGATAAAATATCCGCAAGGAGATATTCCTCTTCGGCATGTACCCCTTTCCCAGACATTCCTCCGGCCTTACCCGTCCTGCCTGTTACTCTTGGCCCATGCGCCTCTACACATCGACGAACCTATCTTTTCTATATCATTTATAACATTATATGCAATTACTGTCAACCCATTGCTACGTTTCTTGTCATTTTGATTCAATATGGGACAGCATAGATGCCTTCTTCTTAAGGCTTTCCGGACAATTCCGTCCGGTCATAATCAGCTTTACCTTGCTTTTGGTCCTGAGAAGCTCCTCAATATCCTCCACAAAGACAATATTATAATCCATCAGTCCTAATACCTCGTCTAAAATTACCACATCCGAACTTCCGGTATCAATGACCTTCTTGGCATACTGAAAGCTGTTCTTTACCTTGGCGCGCTGCTCCTCCCGTTCTCCTACGCTTAACTGTCCGAAGGGCTTATCGCTGTTCTCAAAGGTAAAGAAATTAATCTCGTCATACTGGTCTAAAATACTGTAATCTGCATCCGTTCCCTTTAAAAACTGTACAATGGTTACCGTATCGCCTGCTCCTGCCGCCTTAACCGCCAGTCCCATGGCAGCCGCCGTCTTACCATACCCGGAACCGTAAATGATATGTACATTATCCATATTCCACCTCATATTACCGTATGCGGTCCTGCATGAATCACACAGCCGCCAGACAGGCTGACCAGCCTACGGTTTTATCTGTCCTTAATCAGTACGACTTATACTAGCATATCTGAACGCAAAATGCAACAACTGTTCTCACTCCAGACATTCCATCTTGCTGACCGAAACCTCGTAAGCCACCCGGTTGATTACCTCGTCATTCTCCAGTTTTTTCTGGTATTCCCGGCTTTGTATCCTGCCCCAGACCGCCACATGCTCGCCCACATCCAGCTTGCCTGCAAATCTTGCATTTCTGCCCCAACAGATGCAGGGAATATAATCGGATTTGCCATAGGCCCGGTTCACTGCCAGCAATACATCCGCAATCTCCCGCCCAAGGGGCGTCATCCGGTAAATCGGTGCTTTGCAGATATAGCCGTCTAAATATATCTGGTTGGGATGCTGCATTTCCTCTTCCTGGTCCAATATATTTAATTCTCTGACAAACAGAGATAAAATCAGGCGGTTTTTCGTCTCCTCATGCTTATTATAAGAGCGGAACTGTCCTTTTGCCTCGATATGCTCGCCCATATGGCTTTCATGCACATCAATCAGCCTGTCTGAAACCATAAGCGGAATCACATCTGTGGCGTCGCTTAACCGGCTGACCAGCAAGTCCACCATATAAAACCCCTCGCCAAAAATCTCGTGGCTGAACGTAAACTCGGAAATAATCTCTCCTGCCACCACTGCCTGATTGTTACTTAACGCTTTTTCTGTCATTTTCTTTCTCCTTCCATGTACCTTATAATGTTACACTTGTCTTGTAATATATCTTAGTACAGAAAGTCGATTTATAGAACGGGGATTTTTTTGCTAAAAAGGACTAGTTTTGTCGAGATTAGGCCTCCCGTTGTCGCATAGCCTCATACATCAGGACAGTTGCCGCCGTTGCGGCGTTTAAGGACTCCACCCTGCCCTTCATGGGTATGCTGATTATGGCAGAAAGCGCTTCCATAAGCTCTTTTGACAGTCCGTTTCCCTCATTGCCGATGCAGAATACTGTCGGATTTCGGTAATCCAAGTCGTAAAATCTTGTTCCCTGCATATGGGCGCCTAACGTACGGTACCCCTGCTCTCCTAATTTTCCTACTGCGGCAGCTAAATTTTCGACATAACAAAAGGGAATTCGGAAAATGGAGCCCATGGTAGAGCGGACTGTCTTGGGGTTATAAATATCAACCGTATCTTTACTCATCACAATGCCCGTTACCCCGGCTCCCTCGGCGGTCCGGAGTATGGTGCCTAAATTGCCGGGATTCTGCAGGTTCTCTAAAGCTATAAGCAAAGGCGCGTCACTGCAATCTTCCCAGCGCTCCCGCCCCGCAAAGGAACCGCCTTTACAGACCTCCTCCAAGGAATAATGAAGCCTTTTCACTACGCTTAACACGCCCTGCGGGGTTTTCGTATCCGATATCACATCCATGACATGGTCTGACACCAGTTCAAACCGCATATCCGAAAACAGCTCCCGGTTTTTCTCATAAAAGCCCTCCGTTACAAAGGTCTCTATATGCAGATTGACCGGAATTTCTTTAAACATCCGTATCCCCTCTACAAGAAAAACATCCTGTTTCCTGCGCTCTTTCGCATTATTCCTGTATTTCACTAATTGTTTGATCCGCTCATTGGATACGCTGGTTATCATAGTATTTCTTCCCTCTCCACGCTGATGTTTTCTCCATTTCCCGCCGCCTGTCCGATTTAAGCATATCTTTTGGCAGGCTTTAAGGAAATCTTTCCGTCCATGACTACTACATTTTCCTCTCCCAAAAGCTCCTCTAATTCCTGTAACAGCTTCCCGGATATCTCCACCCTGGACTGCCTGCCGAGTTTTTTCATCATTTTTTCCTCTTTCAGATAAACCGTTACCTCACTGGCGCCGGCATTGGCTTTTACAATTCTTTGCAGGCGGTCCTGTCCGGCCATAAAATCCTGTCGGTTCCTAAATCGGAGAAACACCTCCTTGGGCGCCTCGGAAAAAGGCATAGCCTTCTCTAACAGAAGCTTCCCCTCATCCTCACTGACAGAGGCCCTGCCATAGACAAAAATCTTGCTGTCCGGCTCTAATATATCCCTGTATTGCTCATATACCTTGGGAAACACCACTACCTCGACGGTTCCCACTAAATCCTCTAATGTGATGAACGCCATATTCTGATTATTCTTGGTCAGTTTGACGGTCTTTGCCGCAACCATACCGCCCATCGTGTAATAGAGCTGATCCTTTACCGTCGTCTCCCCGCTTTCCTCATCCGGAAGAAAATCGTGGGTCACTGCCGTTATATTTTTACTCATCAGACTCTGATAATCCTCTAAGGGATGCCCGCTGACATATACCCCTAACACCTCTTTTTCATAGGCAAGCATTTCTTCCTTTTCATACTCCGGCACCT
>CANREG010000041.1 GCA_947629565.1 uncultured Lachnospiraceae bacterium | reverse complement strand
ACAGAGCGCAAGCGTGGCTGCAAAATGTTTGCCCAGCACCCCAAACCCGGCGCTCAGACACTTCTTCGCGCGTGCAATATGCAGGAGAGACCGACAGCGGATTTCTAAAAAACCGCGTGTCGGGAAAATTGGGATAAGGATTACCTTGCGGCGGTGATTCACGAATATTTTGAAAAATAATAGAAAGATATCCGGTTAAGGCGGAAATGATAATATAGAAAGGGGAGAATTTTAAAATATTTTTTTAAGGGGGTATATTTTGGGGAGAAAAGGACATAATGAAAATATCACTGAACCAACCGGTGTCAACGACGGGTGTCGGCTGGTTCAGTGACAAGATTCTCTGAACCTGGAGAATCCGATAATACTTTATCCTCCCCTATTTGCGGGGCCGGTTCGCCGGCTCCGTTCCCCTTTTATGGCTGTTCTTTTTCCGCAGGTTTAACGGCGGATTCTTCTTTTTGGCTGTTGTCGTTATCTTCTGCTTCGTCCTGCTCGCTACGGGGTTGATTTAACCGTTCCATATCTTCCTTGGGAATCACTTCTGACTCTCCGTTTACCAGACGGGTAAACCACATAAATACCCAGAGTATCATAGGGACTACAAGGGTAAGGAATAAAAATACATAGAAATACGGACTTCCCATAATTCCGCTGATTAACATGGCGATCAAGAGCCCTGCAATCAAAAAAATCGTCAGCCACGCTACAATTCTTCTTAATTTATTCATCCCCTGTTTCCTCCCTTACATCATATGTTCCGTATAATCGATGCAAATGCTCCGCCACCTTTTTTTCATATCCGTTATCAGAGGGATAATAAAACCGCTTATCTTTTATCTCCTCCGGAAGATACTGCTGCTCAACAAAATGTCCGGGAAAATCGTGGGGATAGAGATACCCCGTATGGCCAAGGGCTGCCGCTCCTTTATAATGGGCGTCCCGCAGATGGGGCGGAACGGCTCCGGTATGTCCGTCCTCTACCAGTTTCATCGCGTCAAATATGGCATTGCATACTGCATTGGACTTAGGCGCTGCGGCGACATACACTGCCGCCTCTGCTAAAATCAGCTGGGCCTCCGGCATTCCCACCCGCTCCACCGCCTGGGAACAGGCCACCGCCACCTGAATAGCCTGGGGATCGGCAATCCCCACATCCTCGCAGGCACAAATCATAATCCGCCTTGCAATAAAGGTTACGCTTTCCCCTGCATTTAACATTCTGGCAAGATAATAGACCGCCGCATCCGGCGAAGAACCACGCATACTTTTGATGAAAGCGGATATGGTGTCATAGTGGTTATCGCCGTCCTTATCATACTTAGCGGCCCTGCGCTGAATACATTCCTGGGCTACATCTAAGGTAAGATGAATCCTTCCGTCCTCGGAGGGCGCAGTGGTAAGCACTCCTAACTCCACTGCATTCAGCGCTTTTCTGGCGTCCCCTTCGCTGACGTCTGCCAAAAAATCCAGGGCGTCCTCCTCTATCACCGCATGATAAGCGCCCATGCCCTTTTCCTCATCCTCCACGGCCCGCCGGATTAGTTTTGCAATATCCTCCTTGTCAAGCGGCTCTAAACGAAAGATATGAGAACGGGATATCAGCGCATTATTTACCTCAAAATAGGGATTCTCCGTTGTTGCGCCGATTAACACAATGGTTCCGTCTTCCACAAAAGGCAGCAGATAGTCCTGCTGGGCCTTGTTAAAGCGGTGAATCTCATCAATAAACAGAATGGTCTTTTTCTGATACATTCCATAATTGTCCTTAGCCTGCCTCACCACCTCTTCCATATCCTTTTTTCCTGCCGTTGTCGCATTCAAAGAAGTAAAAATGGAACTGGTAGTATTGGCAATTACCATTGCCAATGTAGTCTTACCAGTTCCCGGTGGTCCATAAAAAATAATGGAGCTCAATTGATCGGCCCGGATGGCCCGATACAAAAGCTTGTCTTTTCCGATAATGTGCTGCTGCCCTACCACCTCATCCAACGTGGTGGGGCGGAGTCTTTTAGCCAAGGGGGATTCCTTTTCCATATTTGCCTGCCGCATATATTCAAATAAATCCATAACCAATCCCCTGCCTATCTCCCCTGTTTGGTAAAGCCCATTTTACCTAACAGCGTCTCAAACTTTTCCAGTATAATGGGCTTACATATGTATGCGTCGTAATCATTGCAGACCTGAATATTATCCAACACCACTTCGTCCAAAGCGCTAATCATAATAATCTTTGCCCGTTCCTCCCGCAAGATGGCATACTTCTTCTCTGCATTGCGGATAGCTTCTAACGCCTTATACCCGTCTAACCGAGTCATCATGATATCCAGGCAGATTAAATCATACATCTGCCGTTCCTCCATGGCCCTGGTTGCCTCCTCTACTGCGGACATTCCATCCTCCACAGCAATCACCTCGCCGTACTGGGCGAACAGCTTCTCCATAAATTTTCTGTTTGCGAAATCATCGTCTGCAATTAAAACCTTCATAAAACTGAATCCTCCAAATATATCTGCATATATAATAAACACATCCTATTGTCTGTGCTGAGAATCGGATTGAATTCTTATAAGTCCCGCCAGCTTATTCATTGTAGCTTTCCCCACCTGAGAATGGGGCTTGCTCCCCAGCACAATCCGCCGGTTCAATAAATCCCGAACCATACCTCCCAAAAACAGATTTGCCAGTTCCTCCGGCGTAAACTTATCAATAATCTCTCCTTCTTTCATAGCCAGTTCAAGCTCACGCCGGATAAATCCGGTCCGCCGATTAATACAGGCTCCAATCGCTTCCCTGGTATTGACATTATGCAGCAGCTCCTCATAATTTAATATAATCGCGGCCAGCTCATAATAATTCTCATAATAGGTACAAAATGTAGTCAATAATTCCAACACCCTGTCCAAATGCGATATATCCTTTGCCTCTATTGTCGCAATTATGCCGGCATCGAATTTAGTAAAGGTATCCACCACCTCCACCAATATCTCATCAATACTCCCAAAATAACGGTATAACAATTCTTCCGACATGTTTGCCTTCATCGACAGTAGCTTTGTCGTGAGAGATGACAGACCTGATTCACTGATAATTTCAATGGCAGAGGCAATAATCCGGTCTTTCCCATTCACAAAATCATTATCCATATGATACCCCGCTGTTGCTAACTTCGTGTGCCTGATATTCATTGTATGGTATGACCGGCCATTTGTCAACCAAAGTTATTAATTCTGTCCATGGATAAATACCTGCTCCCTGTCCCTGTCATAATAGTAAATGTGGTCAGACAGCAAATCTACTAAGCCTACTGCGCTTCGGTTTGCTTCCTCCACCAGATTTTTCAGAAATTCCGGTTCTGTGTCCGTATTCTCCGGTACCAGCATAACCTCATGGACACTGGAGGGCAGAATAAAAATATTACATTCCTGCACTCTGGCAAAATTTTTAAGAACAGAATCATACAAAATGCAGGCTGCCCCGTATACTCCCGTATCATTGGACAAGACAAACATGCTGACGCCATTTTCTGTCTGTTCTAATATAGACAATTCCTCTGCCAATTCTTCCGTATCCTCCTCCGGCATCCTTTTCTTAAAGCTGTCCACAATCACCTTTGCCAGCGAATCCATATGCCATGGAAATTCCCGCATGGTATTAAATAAAGCAGTCTGGTAAAGCTCCTCTAAACTGACGTCCCAAAGGGCGAACTCCTCATTGCGGATTAAGGAACTGGCAATTCCAATGGAACTGCGGCCTGCCATATAACGAAAGACAATGGCCAAATCCAAATACCTCTTATGGGGGCAGGTCTTAAGCATACTCCTGTTCTTATCATAGTTTACCAGACGCAGCACAATGCTGTCACGGACCTTTTTAAAATCACTTAAGTTGACGTAGGCTATATCATTTTCTTCCCTAATCCTGTGATATTGGCAGGAAATTTCTTCCATAATCAGGGAAGATGGCTTTCCCATCTGGTAATCATTGTAGTAATCGTTCAAATAAATATTCGGGCTTGCGGTCTCTCCTGTTTTATGAATCACAATGCCGTCTAATACAACGCCATTGTTCTTCAACATCTGCTGAAATTCAATCTTATATTCTGACGTCTCCGCCAAATCCTCAGAACTGTCTTTTTCCTCCTGTCTTTCTGCCCGGCTGTCATACTGCCGCAGATACTCCGGAAGATTCTCCTCTAAATATAATAAAAATTCCTGATAATCCATACGATACTCTCCTTCTCAATCAAAATAGTTATTTTTTATTGAGTACCGTTTTATCATAAACGTAACTGGAAAATCCGGCATGAATCCGCCTAAGATATAAAATATGCCCTGTCGGGATATGTATGAGATACTACATATCTTATCCGACAGAGCACGATAAGTCAAGAAAAATTTTTAAAAATTCACATTTAACGGTATGTTTGCCAAAAATCAGTTGTCGCAAAAGGTTTTTAAAAATTCAACGAAGGTTTTCATCTCCTCATCCGTTCCGATTGAAATGCGGAGATAGTTATCAATCCTTGGCTTGTCAAAATAGCGGACATAGATTTTCTCCTTTTTTGCCGCCTCAAAAATCTCCTTTGCCGGAATCCGGTTATGGGAGGCAAAGACAAAATTTGCGCTGGACTTCTGGAACGTAAAACCGAGTGCAGCAAGCTCTTTTTCAAACCACTCCCTGGTGGCAACAACCTTGGCCGTAGTTTCTTTAAAATACGCCTCGTCCCGTATGCTGGCCGTTCCCATCACAATCGTCGGATAATTCATGGTATAGGAATTAAAGCTATACTTCACATCATTTAACGCCTGAATCAGCTCCCGGTTTCCCATGGCATAGCCGATACGGAGTCCGGCTAAGGAGCGGGATTTGGAAAAGGTGCGGACGATTAAGAGATTCTCGTACTCCTTAAGCAGTGGCAGGGCCGTCTCCCCGCCAAAATCCACATAGGCTTCATCCACAATCACCACCACATCCTGATTATGTTCCAAAATGTCCTTTATAAAAGCAAGGCTGACCAGTTTTCCCGTCGGCGCATTGGGATTGGGAAAAATCACGCCGCCGTTGTCTTTATAATAATCCTCTGCCACCAGGCTGAATGTATCATCTAACGCCTTGGTCTCATAGGGAATCCGAAAAAGTCCGGCCCACACATCATAAAAGCTGTATGTGATGTCCGGGAAAAAGACAGGCTTGTCCGAATTAAAAAAAGTTAAAAAGGACATGGCCAGCACATCATCCGAACCCACTCCGACAAATACCTGGCTGCTGTCTAGCCCATGATAATCGGCTATGGCGTCCACTAAGTCCTTTGCCGCCGGATCCGGATAGAACCGAAGCCGCTCTAACTCCTGCTTTGCCCCTAGTACCATAGGGGAAGGGGGATAGGGATTTTCATTGGTATTTAATTTGATTATGTCTTTCTCCTCCGGCTGTTCGCCCGGCGTATAGGGCGTTACCCGGCGGATATTCTTTTCCCATGCTCGCATTATTTATCTCTCCTAAACGTCTTTTCAGCAAAATGCATCTTAAAATCCGGTTCAGCGTGTAAATATATGTCTGCCGGACAGCTGTTAAGCCTCATTCATCTTTGCCAGCTTTGCCGCCTGGTCGGCTGCAATAAGACTGTCAATTACCTCGTCTAAATCACCGTTCATCACCTGGTCTAATTTATGCAGGGTTAATTTTATCCTGTGGTCCGTCACCCGTCCCTGCGGAAAATTATAGGTGCGGATTTTCTCGGAGCGGTCACCGGTTCCCACCTGGCTTTTCCGAAGCTCCGCCTCGGCGTCATGGGCTTTTTGCAGTTCCAGATCATAAAGCTTTGCCCGAAGCACCTTAAGGGCCTTATCCTTATTCTTAAGCTGTGATTTTTCATCCTGGCAGGAAATGACGATTCCCGTGGGAATATGCGTCAGACGGACAGCGGAATCTGTGGTATTAACGCACTGGCCGCCGTTTCCGGAAGCCCGGAACACATCAAATTTACAGTCATTCATATCCAGCTCAAAATCTACTTCCTCTGCCTCCGGCATAATGGCTACCGTCATCGTGGAGGTGTGTATCCGCCCGCCGGATTCGGTCTCCGGCACCCGCTGTACCCGGTGTACGCCGGATTCGTATTTCAGGCGGGAAAACGCACCTTTTCCGTTAATCATAAAGGAGCACTCCTTAAACCCGCCGATACCGTTCTCATTAAGGCTGATTAGCTCCGTCTTCCAGTGCATACGGTCTGCATATTTCTGGTACATACGGAAAATCTCCGCCGCAAACAGAGCCGACTCGTCTCCACCGGCTCCGGCCCGAAGCTCCACCACCACATTTTTATCATCATTGGGATCCTTCGGCAGCAGCAAAATCTTAAGCTCTCTCTCTATGCGCTCCACTGCCTCTTTGGAATCATTTAATTCCTCCTTTGCCAGCTCCCGCATTTCCTCGTCCTTTTCCTCCTCTAACATGGCAAGGCTGTCCTCAATGGCCTGCTTTGCCGCCAGATATTCCTTATACTTATCGGCAATGGGCGCCAAATCGCTTTGTTCCTTCATCAGCGCCGCATATCTTTCCTGATCATTTAACACATCCGGTTCGCTTAGCTGCTCTAATACGGATTCATACCGCGCCAGCATATCCTCTAACTTGTCAAACATACCTATCTACCTCTCTCTTATTTCTATAATCCATATGCTTTCTATATCCACATGCTTTTTATGTCCCGCCAAAAACCAATCTTTAAGCAGTCATTTTCTGTCCCAAAACCACCCGGTCAAGCCCTGCATAATCTTTTTTTACCTGAACCTCTCCAAATCCGGCCTTCCGCATAAGTTCGGAAACCGCTTCTCCCTGTCCGCTGCCAATTTCAAAGAGCAGCCATCCGGAATCCTCTAAATGTTCCGGTGCAGCAGGAATAATCCTTCTATAGTAATCAAGTCCGTCCTCTCCGCCGTCTAAGGCAAGCACCGGTTCATAATCCTTTACCTCCGGCATCAGCGTACCCACCACGCCGGTTTCTATATAGGGGGGATTGCATACAATCAAATCCGCCTTTCCCGCAAAAGGCGCAAACAAATCCCCGCACAGGATTTCCCCTTTTACCTCATATTTTTGCAGATTCCGCTCCGCCACTTTGAGGGCGGCTTCCGAACAGTCGGAAAGAAAAAGTGAAATCTTTTCATGGTAAAGCTTTAAGGAAATGCCGATACAGCCGGAGCCGCAGCAAAGGTCTAGCACCTGCAGATGCTCCGAATCTTTCTGCCGTTCCCTGTCCGAAAGAATCCCAATAGCGCACTCTACCAGAATTTCTGTATCATTTCTTGGAATCAGCACATTTTCATCCACATAAAACGCATAATCCATAAAATGAGCGACACCTAAAAGATACTGTAACGGATAATGCTCCTGCCGACGTTTCAGCAATTTTAAAAAGCGTTCCTCCTGTTCCTTGGAAACCTCTTCCTCTCCATGCGTCAGCATATACAGGTAATTGCAGCCAAGGACTTCCTCTAACAGAACTTTTCTCTCATACTTTGCATACTCGTTGCCGCTATCCTCTAATGTTTGTTTACCAAGGAGCAGCAATTCCTGAATCGTCGCCATGCCTATTCCTCAAAAAAACTTTTTTCCAGTTCGCTGTTATCGTTCTCCGATCCGGTTTCCCCGGAAGCCTCCTCTGTCTGCCCCGCATCTTCCGCAGACTCAATATCGTCGGCAGATTCCGGCTCACCGCCTGCTTCTTCATCATAGGTTTCTTCACCATGGGTTTCATCGGCATACCCTGTCTCATCTTCATCAGATATATCTTCCCGATACGCCAAGTCTTCTTCGTAAGCCGTCTCCTGCCCATACGCTGAATCTTCTTCGTATGTTAATGCTTCATCATATTCTGTATTTTCTTCATAACCCAACTCGTCTGTATATTCCGTTTGCGCATATACCGGATTCTCTCCGGATTCTTTTGCGCCGCTGGCATTTTCCGTTTCTAAGGACGCCGCCTTCTTCTTTACGCCAATTCCCTGGGCTTGGTTCACTGCGTCCACATAGGGCTTTCCATAGAGAACCGCCTCCACAGAAATTATGGCAACCTGAATCATTTCCTCCGCCGGTTCCTTGGTCGTCAGCTTCTGTATCCACATGCCCGGTTTGCTGAGCGCATTGATTACCGGATTGTCCGTTCTTCCGGCCAGCCGGATAAACTCATAGGAAATAGACGCAACCACAGGAATCAGCAGGATTCTCAACACAAAACGCAGCCACATCTGTTCCGCGGTAATCAGCATAAACACTAAAATACTGATAACCATGACAATGAACAGGAAACTGGTTCCGCAGCGCTTATGGTATCTGGAATGTTTGGCCACATTCTCCGGCGTCAGTTCATCCCCCGCCTCATAACAGTTGATTGTCTTATGCTCGGCTCCGTGATACATAAATACCCGCTTAATATCCTCCATCTGGGAAATCAGCACCACATACACAATAAAGACTGCCAGACGGATTACGCCTTCAATCAGGGAAAGGGCGGCCCGGTTCGGCACCCATTTTCCGATAAATTCCGCAATTCCCGCAGGCAGCAGCATGAACAACGCCACCGCCAACACGATGGATACCAAAAAGGTAAATCCAATCATGACGTCCTCGGCCTTTTCCTTAAAAACATCTTTAAACAGTTGATCCGCTTTGGTCTCAACCTCTTCCTCCTCGTAAAATTCAGCAGAATAATTAAGCGTCCGAAGCCCTACAATCAATGCCTCTGCGAAATTTACCACGCCACGGATAAACGGAAGCTTTGCAAAGGGATGCTTATCCCCATAAGAGCGGTGACGCACCAGCTTAACTTCTATCTTCTTGTCCGGCTTCCTGACTGCCACAGAGTAGCCGCCGGGGCCCTTCATCATAACACCTTCAATAACCGCCTGTCCCCCAAGGGTTCCTTTTGGTAATCGCTCGTCCATTGTTAAAAACCTCCAAAACGAAAGAAGGTTGAGATTACACATATAATCTCAACCTTAATACCGTTACTAATTAGCCTGATTAACTCCGTACTTACGGTTGAATTTATCAATACGACCGCGAGCCTGTGCAGCCTTCTGCTGACCGGTATAAAAAGCATGGCACTTAGAACAGATTTCTACGTGAATCTCTTCCTTGGTAGAACCGGTTACAAACTCGTTACCGCAGTTGCAAACTACCTTTGCCTGATAATAATTTGGATGAATTCCTTCCTTCATTCCTGTACACCTCTTTCTCTATATTGGCAGATTCCAACCCGCCTAAACAACTTCTACAGTTTAACATAACCTGATAATAAATGCAAGCTTATTTTTTCACATTCTTTGAGCGGCATTTTCCCGCCCTTTAATTTCATTTTCCAAGCTTATTTTTTCAGCATTTCCTTATAATTCAGGTGGGTTTTCCCTCTGCTGCAATCATCTGCGCAGCAGGGAACGCTTAATCAAATCCAAAAATTCCTCATTATTCCGGGTGCGCAGGAATAACCTTAACACCTCTTCGATTGATTCCTCCGCCCGGTTTCCGGAAAATTCCCGATGCATGGCGTAGACAGCCTCCCTCTCTAACTGCGTCAGCAGCAGATCATCCCGTCGCGTACCCGATTTTACAATATCAATCGCCGGGAAAATTCTCTTTTCAGAAAGCTTTCGGTCTAATACCAGTTCCATGTTACCGGTTCCCTTAAATTCCTCAAACACCACATCATCCATTTTAGAGCCGGTCTCCACCAATGCGGTAGCTAAGACGGTTAAAGAACCGCCCTCCCGCATATTACGGGCGGCGCCGAAAAATTTCTTCGGCATATGCAAGGCCGCCGGATCAAGACCGCCGGTAAGGGTTCTTCCACTCGGCGGCACAGTAAGATTGTAAGCCCTTGCCAATCTGGTAATGGAGTCTAAAAGGATTATCACATCCTCCTTGTGCTCTACTAACCGCTTTGCCCTCTCTAATACCATTTCGGACACTCTTTTATGATGCTCCGGCAGTTCGTCAAAAGTGGAGTAGATTACTTCTACATTCGGTCCCTCTATGGATTCCCGGATATCCGTGACCTCCTCAGGTCTCTCGTCAATCAGAAGCACAATTAAATGCATATCCTTATAAGTACGGCTGATGCTGATGGCAATCTGCTTTAACAGGGTTGTCTTTCCCGCCTTAGGCGGCGCCACAATCATACCTCTCTGTCCCTTGCCAATAGGAGCTAACAAATCCATAATGCGCATGGATACGCTCTTGGAATTTTCATTTTCCAGACGGATTCTCTCATCTGGGAAAACCGGCGTCAAATCCTCAAAATGCTTCCTCTTTGCCGCTTCTTCCACCGGATAGCCATTGACCGTCTTAATATAAAGCAGCGCAGCAAACTTCTCCTTCTCCGTCTTAACCTTCTGATTTCCATTGATAATATCTCCGGTCTTCAAATTAAACCGCTTAATCTGCGCCGGTGAAACATAAATGTCATTCTCTCCCGGAAGATAATTGGCGCAGCGGATAAAGCCAAAGCCATCTGCCATAACCTCTAATATGCCGTTTGCCTCCTTGCCGCTGTCTAAGTTATAATCCACTGCCACCGACTTACGGTTTCCCGCCTTTTCCTTTATTGTTTCCTGCTCGGTCTCCGACGCCTTTGCCGCCTCTGCGGCCTTCTCCGTCACGCCTGCCCTCTCGCTATCAAGCTCTGCCGCTTTGCCTATCTGCGGCTCTTCCTTCTGGGATACTACGGCTTTTTCCGCTAACGGCTTTCTCCCTCTTCTGGCAGGCTCTTTCTCTTCTTTGGAAACTGCTTTTTCTGTCTTCCCTCTCTTCGATGACTGTTTTTCTGCCGCTTTCCCTGCCCGCACCGTCTTTTGCGTATCCTTATGCCGACTCTCCCTCTGCTTGTTATCGTTCTGCTTGTCTGCCTTCTGCATTCCCTTAGCAGACTTCAACAGTTCCGCAAGCTCTTTTTTCTTCATGGCCGTAACGCCCTTAATCCCCATTTCCTTTGCAGCCGCCTTTAACTCCTGCAAAGTCATTTCATCATAATTCATAAAAACTCCTTTAATTGAAAATCATCTGAAATTACAGTAATTGGTAAATGTGAATTGAAATATAGAATACCCAAATCAGACTTATACCTTAATTATCTTAAGTGTTCCCATTATGACACACTTTTCCCCGAATGTAAACCCCAAATTTCCACATCCTGTCATCCCTATATTTCTTCTCCCCCCATACATACTTCCCCGTTCCTTTTGGATATCTTTCTATTATCTTCAATTTTTATTTGTGAAACCGCCGCCGGATAATCCTTTCCCATTTTCCCGCACTGCCATCGGTTTTAAGAAATCCATCTGCCGGACTCTCCTGCATATTAGATTGCACGCGCTTACGAAGAACTCGCGCCGGGAAGGGGTGGCTGGGAAACATTTGCAGCCCCTTTGAAAACGCCGGTACTTGCGAAGGCCCTGCGATAACCTGTTATTCAGTAGATAATGAACAGGGCCTTCGCTTATGTACCGCTGCGTTTTCAACAGAGCGCAAGCGTGGCTGCAAAATGTTTGCCCAGCACCCCAAACCCGGCGCTCAGACACTTCTTCGCGCGTGCAATATGCAGGAGAACCCGGCAGCGGATTTCTAAAAAACCGCGTGTCGGGAAAATGGGATAAGGATTACCTTGCGGCGGTAATTCACGAATATTCCGAAAGATAATAGAAAGATATCCGAAAGGGGCCGGAAAGGTTTATGGAAAGGGAAGAAAAAATTATAGGATTAGTTTTGAGGGAAATTTTTGAAGTGCCATTTGATTAGGAGGTGGCTTAAGTAGCCGACAAGCAGACCGGAAAGGACGCCGGAAATGCAGAGAATGGGAAGGTAATAGAAGATGGCTGCATTTTCCATGACAAGCACTGCGGCTATGATTTGGCCTGCATTGTGGGATATTGCGCCTGCCATGCTGACGCCCAATATGGAAAAAAGGGAACAGCGTTTTAAGAGTGCCATGACAATCAGGCAGCAGACGCCCCCCATAAGGCCGTAAAGGATACCTGTGACTCCGGAATACAAAAAGCCCGCCATTGTTACCCGCAACAGCATAATAAAAAATGCCTGTTTCCCGCCATAGCGGTACAAAACAAGCATAGTTACAATATTGGCAAGCCCAGTCTTTACTCCCGGCACAGCCGCCATCACCGGCAGCAGACTCTCTAAATAGCCAAGAACCAGAGAAATGGAAAGCAGCATACCTAATTGTGTAATCTGTTTCGTCTTCATAAGTTGTACCTTCCATGTATCTTAATTAATTGTCGATATCTTTCTCTTTGCTGCTCTCAACCTCAATAAACACCTGATTTGGCAGACATATAATGGTTTCCCCGTTTTTTGAAACTGCTTTGTGGCGGACGCAAATCTGATCCGGGCAGTTAGCGCTTTCCATATATACGGTATGGTCTTTAATGATAACCTGATTGTGGCCTTTCGCTGTGTCAAGAGGGATTACCCTGTCGGTCTCTAAGGAATATAATGTCTCTTTTCCATTTACCGTGATGGATACCCGGTCTCCCTGAGGATGCCGTCTTCCGGCCAGCACCAGGATTCCCGCTATCGCCAGCGCCAATACCAGAATAAGAATATCTCCTTTTTTCACAGGCATCTGTTTCATTGCATCCAAATCCTCTTTTTTATGCAACATACTACTTCACCAGCTTATATCCGTCTGCCTGAAGCCGGAATTTTTTCCGGATTCCCTTTGTGACATACACCTCTTTTTCGCTGGTGACAAAAACTGCGTCGACGCCCTTTGTCTCAGCATATTCCATTCCTTTTTCCCGTCCCATGACAAAACAGGCGGTTGACATGGCGTCGGATAACAGCCCGTTGTCGCTTATAATGGTAACGGAAATCAGTCCGCTGTCAGCCGGATAACCGGTAGCCGGGTCTAAAATATGGTGATAGCGTTTACCGTCTTTTTCAAAGTATTTCTCATAATCTCCGGAGGTAGATATTACCTTACGCCCCTCCACGTCCACAACGCCTAATACTTCCCCTTCTTTATCACGGGGATCCTGTATGCCGATATGCCAGCTTCTTCCATCGCCCTTGTCACCATAGGTCAAAATACTGCCTCCAATGGAAATAACTGCCCCTTCAATTTGCGTATCTGCCAGCATCAACGCCACTTCATCGCAGGCAATGCCTTTTCCTGACGCTCCGAAATCCAGTCCCATATTCTGCGCATGCAGCTTTACGCCATTTTCCACAATTTCAATATCTTCCACATTAACAGCTTCTAAAGCTTCCTGTATGTCTTTCTTGGCAGGAACCTCTGTCTTTCCATCCTCAATGCCCCACAGACTTGACAGCGGACGGATACAGGGGGAATAAGCTCCGTTTGTTTCCTCTGCTATTGCAAGTTCTTCCTTTAAATATCCGAGAATATTCGGGGAAAGCTCATAAATCCCATCTACCGCATAGTTGGCATTACACTTTGCTATCTCTGACTCCGGAATCCGCACAGAAATCTGTTCTTCCAAGCTGTCGAGACAATCGTCAATCTGCTTGTTCAGTTCCTCGCACTTTCCCATATTCTCTGCATATATATTCTTTTTAATTGCCGTGCCAAAGGCCGTTCCGGCATAGGTCTCAGACTGTATGTCCATGTCCCGCAGTCGGTTCATCCTGACGCCAAAATATACCATGGCGCCGATAAACACAAAAGCAACCACCGCTGTAATCAAATGCCTGTGCTTTGCAAAAAATCTTATCATATTTCCTATCCAATCATAAATGTGATTTCCGCCTTACATGCAACCTTGCCGTTCACCGTAGCCGTAACTGCGCCAACGCCCAAAGGCCCCTTCATTTTAATAATCTCGCACTCCAAATCTAAACGGTCTCCGGGAACTACCTTCTGCTTAAACTTAGCGCTGCTTACTCCGGCAAAATAAGCGGTCTTTCCCTTATTCTCCTCCTGTGAAAGAACTGCCACGGCTCCCAACTGGGCTAAAGCCTCTAACTGCAACACGCCCGGCATAACCGGCTCCTCTGGAAAATGCCCTGCAAAATAAGGCTCGTTATACGAAATATTCTTATATCCTTTTATGGATTTTCCCGGCACCATCTCCGTCACATGGTCAATCAGCAAAAAAGGCTGCCTGTGAGGAATAATCTCCATAATCTGTTTGATATCCAACTCCATATTTATTTTATCCTCTCTAAATCAATCAGTCTTTATACTTTCTGACAACTAAGGTTGCATTGTGCCCACCAAAACCTAAAGAATTGGAAAGGCAGACATCTACGTCCGTATTGACGCCTTTGTCCTTGACATAGTTTAATGAAAATTCCTCCGGGTCCTCTACCTCGCGAAGTCCCACATTTTCATGGACATAGCCTGTCTCAATGGATTTTACGCAGGTGATAAACTCAACGCCGCCGGCTGCGCCCAACAGATGACCTACCATAGATTTGGTAGAGCTGATAAGCGGCTTATTCTGGGCGTCGCCCATAGCTATCTTAATAGCTCTTGTCTCAAATAAATCATTGTGGTGGGTAGAAGTTCCATGCGCATTTATGTAATCGACCTCCGAAGGCTTTACTCCTGCATCCTGCATGGCAAAAATCATGGCGTTGGCCGCTCCCATGCCGTCCTCCGCCGGAGAGGTAATATGATAAGCGTCTGAGGTTGCTCCATAGCCGACCACCTCTGCAAGAATCTTGGCCCCTCTCGCCTTTGCATGCTCTAACTCCTCTAAGATTACCACACCGGCTCCCTCTCCTAACACAAAACCTGCCCGGTCCTTGTCAAAAGGAATGGATGCCCGACTGGCGTCCTCCGTTGTGTTTAACGCCGTCAGCGCTGAAAATCCGCCTACGCCAATGGGCGCTACGCAGGCTTCCGTACCGCCTGCCACCATAACGTCTGCATCCCCATACTGAATGGTTCTGAATGCTTCGCCGATATTATGGGTACCTGTTGCGCATGCCGTTACCACATTGATGGATTTTCCCTTCAGTCCAAAATAAATGGAAACATTGCCGCACGCCATATTGGAAATCATCATCGGAATTGCCAGCGGCTCAATCCGGTTCGGTCCCTTATCAATCAAACGACGATCATTGCGGACAATAGCCTGAAGACTTCCTGTGCCGGAACCGACAGCCGTACCTACCCGGTAAGGATCTTCCTGTTCCATATCAAGACCTGCCTGTTCTATAGCCTCCTTAGCGGCAGCCACCGCATACTGTGAGAATACCTCCATACGCTTTGCCGCTTTTGCGTCCATATAATCCTTTGCCACAAATCCCTGCACCTCCGCTGCTAACTTCGCTTTAAAATCTGTGGCGTCAAACTTGGTAATCGGCGCAATGCCTACCTTGCTGGCCTTTATTCCCTCCCAAAATTCATCTACACTTAAACCAATCGGGGTAATGGCCCCCATACCTGTCACTACAACTCGTCTCATGTCAATCTCCTTTTTGTATATATTATATATATCGTTTACATGCTCATTCCGCCGTCAACGCAGATTACCTGTCCGGTTATGTAAGCTGCCCTGTCGGACGCTAAAAAGGCAACGGTCTCCGCCACATCCTTTACATCCCCTAAGCGTTTCATTGCGATATGGTCCGCCACCTGTTTCTTTGCCTCCTCCGGCATGGCGTCTGTCATCTCCGTCACAATGAAACCGGGAGCGACTGCATTGACAGTGATACCTCTTGAACCTAACTCCTTGGCTACGGATTTGGTGATACCGATTACCCCGGCCTTAGAGGCAGAATAATTCACCTGACCGCCGTTGCCGTAGATTCCTACCACGCTGGAGAGGTTGATAATATGCCCGCCCTTTTGCTTTAACATCTGACGGGATATATGCTTGATGCAGTTAAAGGTTCCCTTCAGGTTGGTATCTAATACTGCGTCGTAATCCGCCTCGGACATCTTCATCAAAAGACCGTCTCTGGTAATACCGGCGTTGTTGACTAAAATGTCAATTCTGCCGTACTGGGCAACCAATTCCTTCATCATGGTCTCCACAGCCCCGTAATCGGAAATGTTACAGCCGTAGACAGAGGCTTCTCCGCCCTGCTCTTTAATCATTGCTGCAACTTCCTCTGCTTTTTCCTTGCTGCCATTATAATTGACGATAACCGATGCGCCATACTGTGCCAAAGTCAGGGCAATCTGCCTTCCAATGCCCCTGCCTGCGCCGGTTACCAATGCCACCTTACCTGTTAACATAGCGCCTCCTTACAAGCCTAATGCTTCCTTTACTTTATCCAAATCCTCATACTTATCTACATTGACAATCGTTACTTCTTTGTTAATCTTCTTGACGAAGGAAGACAATGTCTTTCCCGGTCCAATCTCCACAAAGGTATCCACGCCGTCCGCTAACATTGTCTCCACGCATTGAATCCATTTTACAGAGTTAGAGACCTGCGTTGCGAGCAGATTTTTCACCTCGTCCTTGTCCGTCACCATTCCTCCGGTGACATTGGTGACATAGGGAATAGCGATATCGTGAATCTCCACATTCTCAAGCTCCTTCTCCAGTTTTTCACCGGCGCCCTTTAACATAGGGGAATGGAACGGACCGCTGACGTTCAATGGGATGCAGCGCTTCGCCCCTGCCTCCTTTAACAGCTCACATGCCTTATCCACTGCCGCCTTCTCGCCGGAAATGGCAATCTGCCCCGGACAGTTGTAGTTGGCAATGCCTACTATGCCGTCTACCTTTTTAAGAACCTCTAAAATCTTATCGGCGTCCATGGCAATAATCGCCGCCATGCCACCCTGTCCTGCCGGAACCTCATCCTGCATATAAATCCCGCGCTTTCTGACAACCTTTGCGCAATCTTCAAAATCCATAACCCCGGAAGCCACCAGGGCAGAATACTCTCCAAGGGACAATCCTCCGGTCACATCCGGCTTCACACCTAAATCCAACACCGCCTGCAGCATGGCTACCTCTGCTGTCAGCATCGCAATCTGCGTATATTCCGTAATGTTGATATTCTCATTCTCCTCAAAGCAGAGCGCCTCGATATCTAGTCCGCAAGCCTTTGAAGCCGCCTCAAATATGGCTTTGCTCTTTTCATTCCGGTCATAAAATTCCTTTCCCATTCCCACATACTGCGCTCCTTGGCCGGGGAACATAAACGCAATCTTACCCATCCTTTTTTATCCTCCCAATTCTATTCTTCTGTATCCTGCATCTCATTTTCCGCCTCATGTGCTTCCTCTGATTCCTCATCATCGGTAATCTCCGGCGTCGGCATGCTCCACTCCAAAAGCTGGGCTCCCCATGTAAGACCGCCGCCAAAGCCGCACAGAACCAGCTTATCCCCCGGTTTTAACATGGCGCTCCGGTTCATCTCATCTAAGAGAATCGGAATGGAGGCGCTGGAGGTATTGCCGCAATGCTCGATATTCATCGGGAATTTCTCAATGGGAATCTCCATCTTATTAGAAACAGAGGCAACAATTCTGGCGTTTGCCTGATGCAGCACAAAATAAGTAACATCCTCTTTGCTCATATTAGCCCGCTGCAAAAGCAGATCAATGCAGGCCGGAACCTTACGGACGGCAAACTTAAAAATGTCCGGTCCAATCATCTGAATATAATGCTTATCCTCTGTTTTCTTATTGAGGAAATTCCTGGTTGAGCGCTCCTTGCATTTTAAAGACATTCCCTTTGAGCCGTCGCTCCTTGTCACACTGCTCAATATTCCCTGTTCCCGCTCCGTGACAATGGCCGCGCCGGCGCCGTCGGCAAATAAAATACAGGTTGAACGATCCTTCCAGTCCACCATCTTAGATAAGGTTTCGGAACCGATAATGAGCGCCGTCTTTGCCAGACCGGCAGTAATATAGGCGTCAGCCGTCTGTAAGGCATAGACAAAACCGGAGCAGGCGGCATTTAAGTCAAAACAGGTGGCGTTCACCGCGCCAATCTTATCCTGAACGATACAGGACATACTCGGCGTTGCCCGTTCCGGTGAAAGGGTTGCCAGTATAATCAAATCAATCTCCTTGGGATCAATTCCCGCATTTTCAATAGCTGCAAAAGCCGCTTCCGTCGCCATATAGGAAGTGGTCTCGTCCGTTGCGATGTGACGCTCCACAATTCCCGTGTGCTCCCTGATCCATTCATCATCCGTCTTTACCATCTTTGCCAGCTCATTGTTATCAATGATTGTCGGCGGTAAAAAACTCCCCGTACCAATAATTCCTGTAGCCATAGTAACCTCTTTTCTTCTCATATTAAAATAATGATAAAATAATAGACTTATAACCTGTTATGTGTCTATTAACATCTGATAGAATTATATTGAAAAACTTATCCTTTGTCAACAATAAATACTACTCCTTCAGTTCCTCCGTTTCCACCAAAGCCAGCTTCTCCTGCAAATTTTTAATGCGCACATTGATGGTGTCAATCTGGGACACAAACTGGTCTAGCGCCTCGTCGATATTGTCTCCCTGCTTTCTGGCAATATAGACGTCCATTCCCATCTGGGTAAAGAGCTTATTCTTGTCATTATTGTAGCCCCTGATTTTGCTCTTTAAGTCATTGACCGTCGCTAACCTCTTGGTCGTGTCCTTCGCCTTATCCATCGCATTGCTTGAGGTTTCCTTAACCTTATCCAAAAAATCATTAAAGCCCATACGCTTCCTCCTGTTCCGCAAAGTTCTAAACTCTGCTTTTAAAAATATACGACCTCTTCCTTCGCCTTTTCTGCCTTTTCAATCTTTTGCGCATAAAGGACCGGTCCTTCTCCCCCAAACTCCTCATAATATTCGCATTTAATCTTCGCCGTCACCGTAACCCATTCCCGGTCTTTTAGATTCGGCGTCTCTAAAGATATGCATTTAAATCCTAAGAAAGTAATGTCCTCGGCGCAGCAGGTCATCGCAAACCGGCCCGGCACAAAGGCTTTCCCTTTATACTGGGGTGGGCAGTATACCTGTCCCTTCAGCTTAACCACTTTACCCACATATTTTTCCGGATTATCAGATGCGTCAATGTAGAAAATGCCGAAATCTTCATCTTCTATCTCCACGACATCCGCCTCCAAATCATAGGGAATCTCAATCTCCCCATTGTCCACCTGGGCCTGCCCGTCCACATTCTCATAGACAATCTGGGCCCGCCGGTTAATGGTCTTTACCGCCATCCGCAGAGTATTGATATCCGTATCCTCGGTGCAGCGGTTAAACACGACCATATCCCCGCTCTGGATATGCTCTGCCATCAGGGATTTCATGTTATTGTTGTAAATGGTAAATGTGGTGGCGTCAATCAGGGTAATGACCTGAACAATGGTCCACCCCTTTGGCACCCTTATGCCGAACAGTTTTTCCAACTGCCACATGCCGTTATACTCAATCATAACCTGCTCCGGCTCATATTCATCCTGAAGGTCTAAGAGACGCTCCGTATTTATCTCTTCCTCCTCTAAATAAACCAGAGAGATATTCCTTTTGGCAAGCTCTTTTTCGTCGTATTCCTCAATTCCTTCCTCTGTCACAAGCAGCAGAGTCGGCGTCCCTTCCGTAAAATCCCGGTCAATCAATGTCTCGCTGCAAAACTTTGTCTTGCCGCTTTCCAAAAAGCCCATAAAGATAAATACCGGAATCTCCTTCTGTTCCTTTCTCATATCTGACATTCCTTTCCGCCATAGCTTAACGCCTGACTTTAACAGGCGTCACTGATTATTTTACATGAAACAGCTCCGCAATCTTTTCCTCATTTAACTCACTGCCAATCACACAGAGCTTACCGGTTACATCCGGCTGTCCCTCCCGGATTTCATACTCCTCCGGCGTCAGGTCAAAATAAATCCAGCCCCCGTCGGTATCCGGCACCATGCCCTTTGCCCGCAAAATGATACCAAAATCGGAATGTTCCTCTGCTGCAAGGACCTTAAGGATAGCTTCCATCTCATCTTTGGTATAGCTTCTCGGCGTCTCCACGCCCCAGCTGGTAAACACATCATCTGCATGGTGGTGATGATGCTCATGTCCTTCATGGTCGTGATGGTGTTCATGCTCTTCGTGGTCGTGATGATGCTCGTGCTCTTCATGGTCGTGATGATGCTCGTGCTCTTCATGGTCGTGGTGATGCTCGTGTTCATGGTCATGATGATGCCCGCATACCGGACATACCCTGGCCTCCTCCATTAACTCCTCCACAAGAGATTTTTCCTTTTCCATGGCAGACACAATCTGTTTTCCGTCAATATCCTCCCAGGGGGTAGTAATAATCGTCGCTTTAGCGTTGTGCTCTCTAAGCATGGCCGTCACAGCCTCTAACTTATCCTCCGACAGCTTCTGGCTCCGGCTTAATATGATTGTCCCCGCATTTTCAATCTGGTTGTTGAAAAATTCGCCGAAATTCTTCATATACATCTTGCATTTCTGGGCGTCTACCACAGCAGAGGCAGAATTAATCACAATCTTGTCATCCTGTAAATCCGCCACAGCCTTCATTACATCTGAAAGCTTGCCTACGCCGGAAGGCTCGATAATAATGCGGTCCGGTGTGTAATCGGTAAGCACCTGCTCTAACGCCTTACCAAAATCCCCTACCAGGGAACAGCAGATACAGCCCGAATTCATCTCGTTAATCTGTACGCCTGCATCCTTTAAAAAGCCGCCGTCAATGCCAATCTCGCCAAATTCATTCTCAATCAGCACCAGCTTTTCGCCCTGAAAGCCCTCGGCAATCAGCTTCTTAATTAAAGTCGTCTTTCCGGCGCCTAAGAAACCGGAAATAATGTCAATCTTCGTCATTTTGTATCGCCTCCATATAATTCCACTAAAATATTATTATACAATATCTGCCAGAAAATTCAAACTATTTTGTAACAAATCCGGAGAGCTCCTATAAGGAAAATCTGTAAGATTTTTGTATGAACATGAAAAAACGGCTGCACAAAATTGCACAGCCGTTTTGGTGTAAGTTCTTTCTCAACCTCTTTTGCAATTTGTTCCAACTGCTTTACCCGTCTACCCCTTTACAGTGGTTTCTTCAAAGCCCGGTTCACCATGCCCAAATTTGCATTTCAGTCCGTTTCACTCTCCGGATACAACTCCCCGTAAATCCTGTCGGCATCATAATCCGGTGCGTATTTTGCCGCTACCTCGCAGATGTGCTGAATGTACTCGATGTCATCTTCTTCTAATTCCTCCGCAATTGTCCCGACGGATTTATTCTTTGCCAGCTTGCGGCAGATTTGAGATATGATTTTCCGGTTAGCGCCCTCAATGCTGCCAATCGTCCTTCCCTTAAGCTCACCCTCAAGCCTGCCCTCAAGCCTTCCCTTACGCTCACCTTCAAGCCTTCCTTCAAGTCTTCCCTCATCCTGCGCTTCCTCAAGCTGCCTGCGGTATTCCGTTTCCCATGCATACTCTAAAACCTGTCCACCCATAAATTCGTCCACCCTTCCTTTCATTGCCGTACGTTTGACAAATGCCTGTTTGCTTACGTCCCACATTAGCTGCAACAACAGCATTTTATCATATTCCCTTATCATATGCTCCTTTACCCGGCGGTTTAGCTCCTTCTCAATTGCCTTCAAATCCCTGCCAAGCAATTCTTTCATGTGGTCTTCCGCCTCTGCCTTTTCTTTCTCATTTTCTATGTTGCCGTCCGTTTCTTCCTTTTTTTGCTCATATTTTAGTATATAATAAGGCAACATCATATACAACTGTTTTTCAAAAATTTCCTCTCTCTTCCCGCTCCACAAAGTTTACCGCATCCATCCAGTCGTACTCAAAAAGGCGGATGGCAATGTCTCCGCTTGAGTTGCTCTCGCACTCCAAATGATACCGCCTGTCCCCCACCTTAAACTTAGAATCCGGAAGGCGGTTTTTAATCCGAAAGCTGTTGAATACGCTGGTCTCTACGCTGTACAGGTATTCCACATCATCTTCCATGCTGTAATGGGTTCCGAAGAACTCGTTCACCATGGGAATATTCCACTTCGGAACCCGGATGCTCATGGTCTTAAATACATTGTCGTAGACATGCGGGTTGCCATCTGTCGGCTCCATAGCCTTCAAGCGTTCCCGCAGCCGTTCTTTCTTCCCTTCCCATTTTTTCTGTGTGTTCTTATCCGTATGTACGTCCTCCACATTCTTTCCGCTGCAGCTTCTGTTTGATGAATTCATTACCATAAGTGTACAGAAATAAATTATGAAATGCAATTAAATATCTATTAACTATTCTTATATTTCTTTGAACTTTTTGTGTCACGGATTTCATAAATACAACGGGAATTTCACAATTATACCCAATTTGTGAAATAGGTTTTTCAATTATGAAATCTGTGTCACAAAATAATGAAATTCCGTTCAGAATTACATCTGAACACTTCTGTGAACGCAATCCGTTTTCTATTATAAAATGGAATTTGATATGATATGGTTTTGATTTTTCATATAAAATATGAGCCGGTTTCCAAAAAAAGGAATCCGGCTCATGGGCCAGCAAAGAAACACTCATATTTAAGTTTTTATAATGTCTAAGGACAGGAGCAATCTTTCTCCTATCTCATCACCTTCACGCTCTTATTGCCCTTCCCCTTAAAATACGCCTTATACTTCGTTACCTGCTTCTTCGGAACCTTAATCTTCAGCTTTTTATTCGTTCCCTTTAAGGCGTTCTTACCGATAGATTTCTTCGTAAGTTTCGTGCTCTTTAAGGTCATCTTCACAAGCTTTTTGTCGCCGGAAAATGCGCCGGCTCCCATACTCTTAAACTGCGTGGACTTCACCGTAACGGACTTCAGGCTGGTGCAGTTCTTAAAGGCTTCCTTGCCGATAGAGATTACGTTTTTGCCGAGGATAACGGAGGTCAGCTTCTTATTCTTCGCAAAGGCTTTTGCCGCCACCGAAGTTACCTGATACGTTATTCCGTCAACGGTCACTGTGTCCGGCACTGTAATTTTGTTGGCGGATTTGTCCGTGCTTTTAAGATACTCTACTGTGGGGTTCGCCGCGTCGTCAGAGGTCACCCGCACCTCTGCCTTCGCATCTGCCGCAACAAGCACCGTTCCCTTTGCCGCCGGAACACCGGACTGCGCCGGAGTATCTGCGCCCGGTGTGGCAGCTCCTCCGGGATTAGAGACTCCTGTGCCCGGCGTGGTGCCTTCGGGAGCGGGCGGTTCCGGAGTAACGAGATATTTTATTGTAATTCCATGAGATTTTGCATATTCCGCTGCCGTTGAACCTTCCGGCGCATAGATAACCAGATTCTCATTGCAACCAGAAAATACATTATACCCTATGCTCGTCACACTTGCTGGGATTGTAATACTTGTTAAGCCACTGCAATCACGAAATGCCCAATCCCCTATGCTCGTCACTTTATCTGGAATTGCAATACTCTCTAATCCACCGCAATCACAAAATGCACTACCCCCTATGCTCGTCACACTTGCTGGAATTTCAATACTTTCTAATCCACTGCAACCAACAAATGCATAATCCCCTATGCTCTCCACACTATTTGGGATTATTGTTGTTTTACAGCCACATACTAATACGGTTCCATTTTTTGTCAGAATTGCATTATATGTTGCCTCCCCAATCTTACTGGTATATATCTCATTCCCATCCTCTACCGTTATCTTTCCCAAATTAAGATAAGCAAATGCACCATACTCTATACTCGTCACACTTGCTGGGATTTCAATACTCGTTAAGCCACTATAAGCAAATGCACCCCATCCTATGCTCGTCACTTTATCTGGAATTTCAATACTCTCTAATCCACTGCAACCATAAAATGCATCACCCCCTATGCTCGTCACTCCATTCATGCCTGTGATATTTGCTAATTCACTGCAACCAGAAAATGCATAATTCCCTATGCTCGTCACACTTGCTGGAATTTCAATACTCTCTAAGCCACTGCAACCAGAAAATGCCCTACCCCCTATACTCGTCACACTTGCTGGAATTTCAATACTCTCTAAGCCACTGCAACCAGAAAATGCCCAATCCCCTATGCTCGTCACTCCTTTCATGCCTGTGATACTCTTTAAGCCACTGCAATCATAAAATGCCTCATCCCCTATGCTCGTCACACTTGCTGGAATTTCAATACTCTCTAAGCCACTGCAACCAGAAAATGCACTATACCCTATGCTCGTCATTCCTTTCATGCCTGTGATATTTGCTAATTCACTGCAACCATAAAATGCATCCTCCCCTATGCTCGTCACACTATCTGGAATTTCAATACTCTCTAATCCACTGCAATTATAAAATGCACTCTCCCCTATGCTCGTCACTTTATCTGGAATTTCAATACTCTCTAATCCACTGCAATTATAAAATGCATAATCCCCTATGCTCGTCACACTTGCTGGAATTGTAATCTTTCCTTTTGCCGTCCTTCCATCTATTAATATGCAATTTACAATTACAAGTGAGTCTTCTCCTCTTTCGTTATCTAGCCATGGTGTACCATAAAATGCATAACCCCCTATGCTCGTCACACTATCCGGAATTGTAATACTCTCTAATCCACCGCAATCACAAAATGCACAATCCCCTATGCTCGTCACACTTGCTGGAATTTCAATACTCGTTAATCCACTACAACCAGAAAATGCCCTATTCCCTATGCTCGTCACACTATCCGGGATTGTAATACTCGTTAAGCCGCTGCAATCTCTAAATACACCACTCCCTATGCTCGTCACTTTATCCGGAATATCAATACTCGTTAATCCACTGCAATCAGCAAATGCATAATCCCCTATGCTCGTCACACTATCTGGGATTGTAATACTCGTTAAGCCGCTGCAATATTCAAATGCACCATCCCCTATGCTCGTCACACTTGCTGGAATTGTAATCTTTCCTTTTGCCGTCCTTCCATCTATTAATATGCAATTTACAATTACAAGTGAGTCTTCTCCTCTTTCTTTATCTAGCCATGGTGTACCATAAAATGCATAACCCCCTATGCTCGTCACACTTGCTGGAATTTCAATACTTTCTAATCCACTGCAATCAGAAAATGCACCATCCCCTATGCTCGTCACACTTGCTGGAATTTCAATACTTTCTAATCCACTACAACCAGAAAATGCATAACCCCCTATGCTCGTCACACTTGCTGGAATTTCAATACTCTCTAATCCACTGCAACCAGAAAATGCATAACCCCCTATGCTCGTCACTTTCTTTCCATAAATTTCCGCAGGGATATCAACAACTCCTCCTGCTCCTGTATAATACGCAATTCCAACTCCGTCTTCGATATCTATATATCTAAAATCCCCATAGGTCTCCGCCTGCACCTTGCAGCCGCTCCAATTCCCCCCTACTGCCGCCATGCAGACCAGCAGGGTAATCATAACCTTCCATTTCCACATTGTTTTTTTCATTCGCTCTCCTCCTGTTTTCTTTCCACTTGTCTTCTTTCTACTTATTTTCTTCTCAATCAATCCCCTTCCGGTAACCTGTCCTTCGCCATTTCCCAGCGCAAAAAAGCGTCTGTCCGGGGCAGCAGTTATATACTGTTACCGCAGACAGACGCTTTTTGATGACAGGCAGACAAAAAGGGTATCACAAGAAGAAGGGCAGAATCAGCCCTTGCCTTGTCTTGTCTTGTCTTGTCTTGTCTTGTCTTGTCTTGTCTTGTCTTGTCTTGTCTTGTCTTGTCTTGTCTTGTCT
>CANREG010000040.1 GCA_947629565.1 uncultured Lachnospiraceae bacterium | reverse complement strand
CTGGAATCTTAGCTCAGCTGGGAGAGCATCTGCCTTACAAGCAGAGGGTCATAGGTTCGAGCCCTATAGGTTCCACTTGTAAATATCTGTTATCTATTACAGGTATTGATATGAGTTAGTCAGTTACTTTGTATGATGCAATTGGCAAAGAAAAATGTATGCCGATATGGCTCAATTGGCAGAGCAGCTGATTTGTAATCAGCAGGTTGAGGGTTCGAGTCCCCCTATCGGCTTTATGGACCATTAGCTCAGTTGGTTAGAGCAATCGGCTCATAACCGATCGGTCCCGGGTTCGAGTCCCTGATGGTCCATTTTTACAAAAGATAATTGATATTTATTTGGCCTGGTGGCTCAGCTGGTTAGAGCGCCGCCCTGTCACGGCGGAGGTCGTGGGTTCGAACCCCATCCGGGTCGCTTGTGAGAAATCACAATATAATTTTATCTGGAATCTTAGCTCAGCTGGGAGAGCATCTGCCTTACAAGCAGAGGGTCATAGGTTCGAGCCCTATAGGTTCCACTGATTCCCCGATTTCATAATCGGGGATGAAATGCCGGCGTGGCGGAACTGGCAGACGCACAGGACTTAAAATCCTGCGGGACTTATACTCCCGTACCGGTTCGATTCCGGTCGCCGGCATTAAAGATTTAGTAGCTCAAGCCTTGATTTATCTAGGCTTGAGCTTCTTTTACTTAATGTAATATGAGGGTTAACATGGGTTAACGTGGGTTGTAGATTCAAGAGAGATACAGAAGGTTAACATATAGTTATAGGTTAAATACTATTTAAGGATTTCCTCGTAAATGAACAGGTCCCTATCCTGAAATACATTAAAGATAACCCGTTTAAGCTGGCTGGTTTTCAGATATTCCGTAACGGTTGCTACCGCAATCCGGGCAGCCGCATCATTGGGAAAATGAAATTCACCTGTGGAGATACAACAAAAGGCGACACTTTTTAACTGGTTTTCTTCTGCCAGTTCCAGACAGGAACGGTAGCAGGAAGCCAGTTCTTTTTTATGTTTCTCGGTAAGTATGGGGTACACAATCGGGCCTACGGTATGCAGGACATATCTGGCAGGGAGATTATAGCCTTTGGTGAGCTTTGCGCTTCCGGTGGGTTCTTCGTGTCCCTGCTTTTGCATCAGTCTTGCACATTCCTCCCGCAGCTCCATTCCGGCGGCGCTGTGTATGGCGTTATCAATACAGCGGTGACAGGGGACGAAACAGCCTAACATTTGGGAATTGGCGGCATTGACAATGGCGTCTACGGAAAGCCTGGTGATATCACCCTGCCAGAGAGAAATCCGGTCGGCGCAGGCTATAGCGCTGTGGTACTGCTGCGCTATGGTGGGAATGCCCTCCAAGGCGACAACGCCCTTTTTGCGATTTTCTTCTTTTAAGAATTCGTCCTGTATCTCTAAAAATTCCCGGTCAATGGGAAGGGGCATACGGACATTCATCAGGGAGCGGAAAAGCTGTCGCTGGTCGCCTGACGGCAAGGGTATTTTTTTATATGCATCTGATTCCTGGCGCAGTCTGCGCACCAGATAATGAAGACGTTCTTCCTGATTCATAGCTATCCTCCTGTCAGTGTATGGTTCTGCATTAAGTTGGCCGCACATTTAATTCAGCATTTCTTCTATCACTTCTCCAATATTGGCATTGATGATAATGCTGCGGTTTGCAATCTCATCCGGCGCCATGGCCTCGCCCTGATTTATGCAGATATAGGTTGCTTTTTCATTTTCTTCGGTCATCTGCCAGAAAGGATATTTGATAATGCCGGGGGTGTTGTAGCCTACGCCCAGCTCCAGAAAAACAATATCTCCGTTTCGGTACTGTTCCAGAAAATGGGCGTAGTATCCGGCATGGCGTTCCCACCCTTCATCCTGAACAAAAGTGTTGTCGCTTCGCAGATTCATAGACATGGGCTTGTGGCAGACAGGGCAACGGGGAATGAGCTTTGTGGGAATTCGCATATCCCGCTGCTCATCTACCATATGCCGGATCCGGGTTTCATTATCATAGGTATTAAAGTGACAGGGGGTGCTGCACTGAAACAGCCCGTAATCTCCCTGGGTATAAAATAACCGCTCCCTGGCAAAGCCTGCCTTTTGAAAGCAATGATCCACGTTGGTGGTCAGCACAAAGTAATTCCTGTCCTTCACCAACCGGTATAACTGCCGGTAGACGGGTTTAGGCGGCTCCAAATAGCGGTTAATATAGATATAGCGGCTCCAGTACGCCCAGTGCTCCTCTAAGGTGTCAAAGGGATAGAAGCCGCCTTCATACATATTGCGGAAATGATATTTCTGAATAAAGTCGTCAAAGTATTTATGGAAACGCTCGCCGTTATACAGGAAACCGGCGGCGGTGGAAAGTCCGGCGCCGGCTCCGATTAAAATTGCCTCAGCATTTTGCAGTTTTTCTCTGGCCTGTGCAATCTGATTTTTCATGTTTTCACTCCATCTGTGTCAGCACTATATACGGGGCGTTGTATCTTCAGCTTAATGCTTTTCGAAAGTATTAAACTGGCTTTCTTCAAAGAGCGCCCGCTTGTCAATTACCCGGACCGCCTTGCCTTCACTTCTTGGAACGGTCTTAGGCGCAACCAGATGAACATCCACTGCAATGCCCAGCATGGATTTCAGGGCGGATACCAGTTTCTTTTCCTTTGCCGCCTTGTCGGCGTCGTCTGCGGGAGGATTATCCGGCAGCCATTCCACGTCGCAGGAAATGGTATCACTGCTGCCAACGCGGTCAACCACCAGCTGGTAGTTTGCCTCGTAGCCTTTATTTAACAGTACAGTCTCAATCTGGGAAGGGAATACATTTACGCCCTTGACAACCATCATGTCGTCGCTTCGTCCTAAAGGCTTGCTCATACGGATATGGGTGCGCCCGCAGGAACATTTTTCTCTGGACAGCACACAGATGTCGCGGGTGCGGTAACGCAGCAGCGGAAATGCCTTCTTGGTGATACAGGTAAATACCAGTTCGCCCTTTTCTCCCTCCGGCAGAACCTCGCCGGTCTTCGGATCAATAACCTCTGCAATAAAATGGTCCTCGTTAATATGCATACCCCGCTGTTCCTCACATTCAAAGGATACGCCGGGGCCGGATATCTCTGTAAGGCCATAGATATCGTAAGCCTTGATGCCAAGGGATTCCTCGATGTTGTGACGCATTTCTTCCGTCCAAGCTTCTGCGCCGAAAATGCCGGCCTTTAATTTTAACTGGTCTTTCACGCCCCGCTCGGCAATGCTCTCGCCTAAATAAGCGGCGTAGGAGGGTGTGCAGCACAAAATAGTGGAGCCTAAGTCTGTCATAAACTGAATCTGTCGCTCCGTATTGCCGGAGGACATGGGCAGAGTCAGGGAGCCTACCATGTGGGAACCTCCGTTCAGTCCGGGACCGCCGGTGAACAGGCCGTAGCCGTAGCACACGTGAACTACATCATCCTTAGTTCCTCCTGCCGCCACGATTGCTCTGGCGCAGCAGGTATCCCAGATATTGATATCCTCCTGTGTATAAAAGGCAACCACGCGCCGCCCGGTGGTGCCGCTGGTAGACTGGATGCGGACACACTCAGAGAGAGGAACGGCAACTAATCCGTAAGGGTACTGATCCCGCAAATCGTCCTTTGTGATAAAAGGCAGTTTATGTAAGTCCTCAATTCCATGGATATCTTCCGGTTTCACTCCGGCCTCGTCCATGCGGTTTCGATAAAATTCTACATTGGTATATACATGTTTTACCTGCTCTGTGAGCCGCTTGCTCTGGAGTTTTTTAATCTCCTCCACCGGCATTGTTTCAATTTCCGGATTAAAATAATTTCCCATTTCTTTACCTCATTTTCTTAGTTTTTTAGAAGCTGTTTGCGCAGCATAATGCTGTCTTCAGGACGTCAGGAAAAATCAGTCTCCATTTGTATTTGCGTTATCTGCCTGCCGGATGTTCACAGTAGTTTCTCCGGCCTCATTAGCGCCCTGATCTGCATCTCCGTTAGTGTTATCCGTATCACCTGCATCATTTCCGTTCTCTGCGCCATCGGCGGCACCTGTACCGTTGTCATTGCCTGTGTTGGTGGCGTCGCCTGTACCGTTGCCATTGTTCGTGTCATTGGCGTCTTCCCCATTGTCATTGTTCTCATCGGGCTGAGAAACGGCTGTGCCGTTTATCTCCCACATCTTGGCAATCTGAGATTCCAATCTTGGGAAATCCCATCCCACCTGGCTTCTGGCTTCACTGTTAGGATCGTTGACATAGAATAATCCGTCCCGGTATTCCCGTATCAGAATAAAGGTTTCCGTCTTTGTAAAGTCTCCCGGCGTCAGCGCGCATATAATCAAATCGCCTTTTTGTAAAGCATCGATTAATTCTTCCTGGCCGCCTGTAAACTCTGTAGAGCCTAATCCAAGTTCTGTAGCGCCATCTGTCATCAGGGACCAGGATGTGTTGCCGTCTTCGTTGACATATCCTTTTTCTGTTGAAAAATCAGCTACCTTAATAGGATTCATGCTGCCGTCCTGCTTTAAGTAGGTATACGCCATAGAAAGACAGGTTGGAGCGCTGCCGCTTAATCCGATTATATTTTTGGCATAATCCGCATAGCCCCATTGTTCGTCAAACTGCAGGAAAAGCGGAACCGTATCGGAGGTAAAGTCTACATTAAATGCGCCGTCAAACACGACGTTAATCTTTGCAGGGTAATCAATGGCAAACTGCTTCATTTCGGAGTTTACTGCCAGATTCATTAAAATGTTATCCGGATATACAGCGATATTATCGATAAGCGTCTGCAAGTCCGGGTCCGTGGTGGCCTGCATTTTCAGCATCTCAATGGCGGTATCCCGATCAGCAGGCAGGTCCTTGGCTAATATGGCCTCGTCAATATCAGCGGTTATGGGCGCTTCCGTAACCTCTTCCGTGGTAGGAGTTGTCTGCTCAGTGACCTTTTGGGATTTTTTCGGTTTGTCATGAAAATGATTCCATATACCGGACACCATTTTGACAAATCCCACAATCAATAAGATTAAAATAATCAATAAAATGCTGCATCGGATGATGGCTTCTCTGCGCCGTTTTCTTCTGCGGGCTTCTCTGGCCGCCATTTTTCTCCTGCGGGCAGCGGCTTTCCTGCGCCGCTCCATTTCAATCTCTTCAGGAGTCAACTGTTCATATTCATCAAATCCGTCCATATATGTTACCTTCCTTTGTATTCAGATATCTATAGTATAGCATGAAATCCTTAATAAAAGAAAAAAATTTTCTTAAAATATATAAAAATTTTATTTTTATCGTATTTTCAATTGATTTTAACTGGTGTATACTTGAATTATCATGTACGAACAGAAGAAGGGAGCGGTTTTATGGGATTAAATGATACGCCGTCCGGTAACCGGATACATATTGGATTTTTTGGAATGAGAAATGCAGGCAAATCCAGCCTGGTCAATGCCGTGACAGGGCAAAAGCTGGCTGTGGTGTCAGAGACAAAGGGAACCACGACAGACCCGGTCTATAAGGCAATGGAGCTGCTGCCGCTAGGCCCTGTGATGATTATTGACACGCCGGGCATGGATGATGAAGGCGAGCTGGGAGAGCAGCGGATTCAGAAAGCAAAGCAGGTATTGAATAAGACCGATATTGCCGTGCTGGTGGTAGACGGAGCTGTGGGACTAAGCGAAGCGGATCAGGAAATGATTGCAATTTTTAAGAATAAAGAGGTTCCCTATCTGGTTGTCTACAATAAGGCGGATATCATGAAAGATTCTGCCGGAAAGGACTATGCTGACAATGAGATTGCAGTAAGCGCCCTGCAAAAAGAAGGAATACAGGAATTAAAGGAAAAGATTGCCCATTTTGTCAAGGTGGAGGACAGCCGTTTTCAGATTGTAGGCGATTTGTTGAAGCCTATGGACGTGGTGGTGCTGGTGATTCCCATTGATTCTGCGGCCCCCAAGGGAAGGCTCATATTGCCCCAGCAGCAGGTGATACGGGATATCTTAGAGGCAGGCGCCGTGTCTGTCGTGGTGCGGGAGACGGAATTAAAGGATACGCTTTCTAAGCTTGGAACGAAGCCTTATCTGGTTATCACTGACAGCCAGGCATTTAAACAGGTTAATGAAGATACGCCGGAGGATATCTACCTCACGTCTTTCTCCATTTTGATGGCGCGGTGGAAGGGCTTTTTAGAGACGGCGGTAAAGGGCGTGACTGCATTTAACGGGATTCATACCGGCGATAAAATTTTGATTGCCGAGGGCTGTACCCATCACAGACAGTGCGAGGATATCGGAACGGTCAAGCTGCCCGGCTGGATTCGCAAGTATACCGGACAGGAGCCGGAATTTGCCTTCTGCTCCGGCACAGAATTTCCGGAGGATTTGACGCCTTATAAGCTGGTGCTCCACTGTGGCGGCTGCATGTTAAATGAGCGGGAGATGCGTTACCGCATGAAATGCGCCATGGATCAGAATGTGCCGTTTACGAATTACGGAACAGCCATTGCCTATATGAATGGAATTCTGGAGCGGAGCATACAGCCGATACCGGGAATACAGGGAATATTGGATTAGGGGAGGGTATATGAACAAGAAAGAGATAAATGAGATTAAGAAACAATTTACACCGGAGCGGTGTACGATAACGAGGATTTGCGGCTGTTATGTGGACGGCGAGAAGAACAAGAAGACAGAGCTGGCCCAGTCCTTTCTGACTTTGACGGAGGAGGAAAATTTCAAGTATTTTACGATATTCCGGAGCACCCTTTCCGGAACCTTGGGGAAGAATCTGTTAAACATGGAGTTTCCCACAGAGCAGGAGAAGGAAGGCGGCACGCAGGAATTTTTACTGCGGTTAAAAAATTCCAAACTGGAAGACGACAGGCTGGTGGAGGAATTCTACGATAAGGTAATTGCAACCTATAATTATGGGGAGAATTATTATATCATTCTGGTGTTTGCCACCTATGATGTGCCGGGGCAGACGACAGACGGCATAGAAAACGAGGACGCTTCCGAGTATGTATACGAGCATCTGCTTTGCAGTATCTGCCCGGTTAAGCTGACGGAGGCGGGGCTTGCCTACAATGAGCGGAATAACAGCATAGAAAGCCGGGTGCGGGACTGGGTGGTTTCTGCACCGGCGCATGGCTTTTTATTTCCGGCTTTTAATGACAGAAATGCAGACATTCATTCCCTTTTGTATTACACGAAGAATTCTGAGCTGATGCAGGAGGATTTTATCGACCAGACTTTAGGCTGCGGAGCGCCGCTTTCCTTTAAGGCGCAAAAAGAGACCTTTCAGGATATTATCGAGAATACTTTAGGCGAGCAGTGTGATTTTGAGACGGTCAAGACGATTCAGGAGAATCTGAATGAGTATGTGGAGGTGCGCAAAGACGCGCCGGAGCCGCCGGAGCTTGACAAGATGGAGATGCGCAAGCTGTTAGAGGACAGCGGGGTAAAGGCGGCGGCCATAGAGAATTTTAACACCGCCTTTGACAGTATTGTCTGCAATGAGGAGCAGCCAAAGTTTGCGGCGGCAACTGTGGCGAGCACCCGGAGTTTCGATATCAAGATGCCGGACGTGGTTATCAAGGTAAAGCCGGAGCGGACGGATCTGGTGGAAACCCGGATGATTGACGGCAGGCAATATATTTTAATTGAAGTAAATGACAGCGTGGAAGTGAACGGGATCAATGTGCGGAATGTGGACATGGATACCGGAGAGATTCAGTAAAGGAAGGAAAGCATATGTATAAACAGGTGTCAAAACTGATTGTGTATAGGGATTTGGGAGAGGACAGCATTTTAAAAAGGCTGGCGGCAATTTTTGAGGATTTTGACTGGTATAAGGAAAATGTGCTGGGGGACTCCTCTGCGTTCAGCGCCTCTAAGTTGGAGGAGCTGAAGGATAAAAAGCATATTACGAAGGAGAGCCTGATTACCCGCATTTACGGGGAGATAAAAAGGCTTTTGGATTTGGCGACAGAGTTTGGCTTTGACGATAATCTGTGGCATAACTACCTGACGTTTTTGCTGATTACCAATGAAAATTCCTTTACGCTGACCAGTGAGAAGGTGGGAGCCAATAACGGCAGCGTCAATCATTTTGCCAGAAATGATTTCCGTATGTTTAAGGAGCTGTTTGACTATAATTTCTATGAGATAGAGCGGGAGTTAGGTATTGACTGCTTCTCCACGATTTCTGATTACAAGGCCATTAAGAAAAAGGAGCGGATGTACAACTACAATGTGTCGGAGAAGGTGCGTTCCCTGTCCAAACGGCTGGAAGAGTGTGAGGACGAGGACGGCTTTTTTGATGCGATAACCCGGTTCTATGCGGATTACGGCGTGGGGATGTTCGGGCTTAATAAGGCGTTCCGCATACGGAATATCGGCGACAGGGTGGACATCTATCCCATTAATAATACAGAGAATGTAATGCTAAAGGATTTGGTGGGCTATGAGATGCAGAAGCAGAAATTGATTGACAATACAGAGGCTTTTGTGGAGGGCAGACCGGCCAATAACTGCCTGCTGTTCGGGGATTCCGGCACCGGTAAATCCACCTGTATCAAGGCTGTGATTAATGAGTATTATGACCGGGGCCTGCGGATGATTGAGATTTACAAGCATCAGTTTAAGGATTTGTCTACGGTGATTTCCATGGTCAAGAACCGCAACTACCGGTTTATCATTTATATGGACGACCTGTCCTTTGAGGAGTTTGAGATTGAGTATAAATTTCTCAAGGCTGTCATCGAGGGCGGTGTGGAGACCAAGCCGGATAATGTGCTGATTTACGCCACCTCTAACCGCCGGCATTTAATCCGGGAGACGTGGAATGACCGGAGCGATATGGAGCATGCCGACGGCGGAGAACTGCACCGGTCTGATACCATGCAGGAGAAACTTTCTTTGGTAAACCGGTTTGGCGTGACAATCAGCTTTTCAAGACCGAACCAGAAGGAATACTTCCATATTGTGACTGAACTGGCAAAGCGGGAGCCGTCCATTACCATGACGGAAGAAGAGCTGTGCAGGGAGGCAAATAAATGGGAGCTTTCCCATGGAGGAATTTCCGGGCGCACTGCCCAGCAGTTTGTTAATTATCTGGCTGGAAAAGGCGGTCAGAATGAATAAAGCACACAGAAACTGGCAATTACGAAAAGTCCCGGCGTGTGCGTTGATGGAATGACTTTGAAAATTGAGTACGGAGAGGCGTAAGATTCAGAATGAAGATAGTGTTGGCGGCCTTAAATGCAAAGTATGTCCATTCCAATCTGGCGGTATACAGTTTGGCGGCATATGCAAAGGCGCAGATGGAGAAATTGCAGACGGAAAAGACACAGCCGGAACAGGAGCAGTGGAAGGACACGCAGGCCGGAGAGATACAGCCGGAGGAATCCGGAATAGAAATGCCGGAGATTTGTGTCAGGGAGTACACCATTAACAACAATCTGGATTATATTCTGCAATCCATTTATCGGGAAAAGGCAGATGTTGTGGCTTTTTCCTGTTATATCTGGAATATCCGCGAGGTACTGGAGGTGGCAGGGGGACTTGCAAAGGCGGCGCCGGAGATTTCTATCTGGCTGGGCGGTCCGGAGGTCAGTTACCAAAGCGAGAAGCTCCTCCGGGAAAATTCGTTTTTGTCGGGGATTATGTCAGGGGAGGGGGAACGGACTTTTTATGAATTAGTAAAGTTCTGGAGCCGGGAAGAAGGATACGGCGGCGCCGGGCTTGCAGACATTGAAGGGATTGTCTATCGGGACAGACAGTTAGGGATTCGGAAAACCCCGCCCCGGAACAGGATTTCCATGGACGACATTCCTTTTATCTATGATGATTTGTCCCGGTTTGCAAACAGGATTTTATATTATGAGACCAGCCGGGGCTGTCCCTTTTCCTGCAGCTATTGCCTGTCCTCCGTTGACAGGGCCGTAAGGTTTCGAAGCCTTTCCTTAGTGGAACGGGAGCTTCAGTTTTTTCTGGATCACAAGGCGCCCCAGGTGAAATTTATTGACCGCACCTTTAACTGTAACAGGGAGCACGCCCTGGCAATCTGGCGTTATATCTTAGCCCATGACAATGGGATTACCAATTTTCATTTTGAAGTGGGCGGGGATTTGTTGGGCGAGGAAGAGCTTTCTCTGTTTCGGCAGATGCGGCCCGGTCTGATTCAGTTAGAAATCGGGTTACAGTCCGTTAATCCGAAGACCTTGAAGGAAATCCGCCGCAGCATGGATATAGGGAAGCTTAAGAAAAATATGCTTGCCATTCGGGAGTTTGGAAATATTCACCGGCATTTGGATTTGATTGCCGGTTTGCCTTTTGAGGATTTCCCTTCTTTTCAGCAGTCTTTTGAGGCGGCTTATGAGATGAAACCGGACCAGCTGCAGCTTGGGTTTTTGAAGGTGCTGAAGGGTTCTTATATGGAAGAGAAGGCTGAATCGTATCGGCTGGTATACCAGGACGCGCAGCCTTATGAGGTGATTTCCAATGCATGGATTTCTTATGATGAGATTCTTGTGCTAAAGCAGGTGGAGGAGATGGTGGAGGTCTACTATAACAGCGGACAGTTTGCCAATACGCTGGATTATCTGGTTCCTTTTTTCGATTCTGCGTTTTCCTTTTATCGGGCGTTGGGGGAGTATTACGACAGGGAACGGCTATACGGGATTGGCTTTAAGCGGGAGGCCAGATACGGGGCGTTGCGCGCCTTTGCAGGAGAGAGGTTTTCGCATCACACTGACTTTTCGCAGGAGGAATTCGATGCGCGCCTGACCTTTGACTATTATTTAAGGGAAAATGCCAAAAGCCGTCCCGCCTGGGCGGCAGGGAGCCGGATTGAAAAGGAGGCATATCAGGCGTTTTTCAAAAACGGCGGCACAGAGGAAATTCGCCTTGCCTGTGAAGGCTATGATTCCAAGGCGGCGGCAAGGGCCATGCACATAGAGAAGCTGCCGGCAAAGCTGGCGGAGGCCTTAAGGCAGCAGGGGGCTGTTGGAAGAGGGGAAGTGAAGGGAAAAGAGGGCTGCAAATATGCGCTCTTTGACTATGAACATAAAAATCCGTTGACCGGCAATGCGCTGGTAACGGTGCTGAATCATTTATAAAGGGGATTTTAAATGAGTGAGAAGATTTTAATTGTGGATGACGAGAAGGAAATTGCAGATTTGGTGGAGGTCTATCTGACGAATGAGGGCTATGAGGTATTTAAGTTCTATAACGGGGCGGATGCGCTTTCCTGTACCGAAAAGGAGAATTTAAGTCTGGCAATACTGGATGTGATGCTGCCGGACACAGACGGCTTTGCCCTCTGCCAGAAGATACGGGAAAACCACCTGTTCCCCATTATTATGCTGACCGCAAAGGTGGAGGATATGGATAAGATTAAAGGTCTTATGCTGGGGGCGGACGACTATGTGACCAAGCCCTTTAATCCGCTGGAGTTAGTGGCGAGAGTCAAGACGCAGCTTAGACGGTATACCCGCTATAATCAGACGGAGGACGGGATTTATGAGGAACTAGATGTGCGGGGCTTATATATTTCCAACAAAAGCCATAAATGCACGTTAAATGGAAGGGAATTGACCTTGACGCCCATGGAGTTTGATATTTTGTGGTATCTGTGCTGCAATAAGGGCAGGGTGGTGTCCTCGGAGGAGCTTTTTGAAAACGTGTGGAAGGAAGCGTATCTGGACAACAATAATACGGTTATGGCCCACATTGCAAGGTTGCGGGAAAAGATGCAGGAACCGGCTAGAAAGCCTAAGTATATAAAGACGGTCTGGGGGGTGGGCTATACCATTGAAGACTAAATCCGTTTTGGAAAAATGGAAACTCGGCTTTATCTTAAAAAGCTTTTTTGCGCTTGTATTATATCTGGCCGCAGGTTTGTTTTTCTATAATCTGTTGATAAACTGGTATCATAAATGGGTATGGTATGGAACGGAACCGATATATCTGCTGATTCACTGGGCGGACGAAAACCGTTATCTGGTGATTTTCATGTATCTTTTAATCGGGCTGGCTATGATTTTATTCTTCGGTCTGCGGAAGGTATTTTCCTTTCTGCATGAGGTGGCGGACGCCTCCGGGCAGTTCTATCAGGACGGCAGCCGCTTAATCCGCCTGTCGGCTCCGCTTCGGGAGATAGAGGAGCAGATGAACCAGGCAAAGCTGGATTTGGTGGAGCAGCAAAGGATTGCCAGGGAAGCGGAGCAGCGGAAAAATGACCTGGTGGCTTATCTGGCCCATGACTTGAAGACGCCTATTACCTCCGTGATCGGCTACCTGACGCTCCTTAAGGAGGAGCCGGAGATTTCTCCGGAAATGCGGGAAAAGTATACGGGAATTGCTCTGGATAAGGCGGAGCGGCTGGAAAATTTGATTAATGAATTTTTCGATATTACCCGTTTCAATATTTCCAAGTTAGAGCTTACCCTCTGTCGGATTAATTTAACCCGTATGCTGGAGCAGACGGCCAGCGAGTTTTTGCCTGTGCTTGATGAAAAACAGATGAAATGGCAGTTGGATTTAGAGCCGGGGGTAGAGCTTTTGTGCGATCCGGACAAGCTCAATCGGGTGTTTGACAATCTGGTGCAAAATGCCGTCAATTACAGCTATCCGGATTCGGAATTATTTTTGTCCTTACGAAAAACCGGGGAGCAGGCAGAAATGGTATTGAAAAATCATGGTCCCACCATTCCGCCGGAAAAGCTTGGACGGATATTTGAACAGTTCTTCCGTCTTGACAGCTCCCGTTCGACTAAGACCGGCGGGGCCGGCTTGGGGCTTGCGGTATCCAAAGAGATTGTGGAGCTGCATGGGGGACATATTGAGGCGGCAAGCGCGGACGAAAGCATTACCTTTACCGTTACCCTTCCCTTAGAAGGTCAGAAAATTGTATGATTTGGTTCAGAAAAAGATAAGCATTTTACCACGATATACGCAAATACGCAGATTCCTGTTTTGATACAATTTTTTTGTATCAGGCAGGAATTTTTTATTTGGAGGGATAAAGATGCGTATTATTGAGGTAGATGAAAAACAGCGGGATGAGGAGCTTTTGCAAAGGCAGCGGGATAAGGAGCGCGAGCAGGAGAGGAGAAGGCGGATTGCCGGACGAAAGAGGAAGCTGATGTTGAAAAGAAAGCGCCGCCGGAGACGGCTTGCCTTCATTGGACTGCTTTTGTTGATTGCATGGGTGACCGGCGGGGTATTTCATGCGCTGCTGGCATTTTTCGGGGAAGGAGAAGCGGAGAATCTGCCGGATTCTGAAGTCACCGTTTTTCATAGGGAGAAGAATATAAAGGAGACGGCGGCCTGGAAGGCGGTAGCGGAAAACCCGTCGGCTTACCCAAAAGATATGCTGGAGATTTTGGAGAACCATCCGGAGTTAGAGGAGTTTGTGGAAAATTACCGGACTGCGGAGCCGGTGGCAACGGGCGGCCTTACCAAAAAGGAAAAATCCGATTCACATCCCCTGCTGATCCAATGGGACGCCCGCTGGGCCTATGTGCCTTACGGCGACGATTGCATCGGGCTGTCCGGCTGCGCCCCGGCCTGCCTTTCCATGGTTATTGTGGGGCTTACGGGAAATAATAAAGCGACTCCGGATGCGATCGGGGAATACAGCATGCAGCAGGGATTCTATGTGGAGGGAACCGGAACCTCCTGGGATCTGCTCACCGAAGCGCCGGGACATTACGGCCTGTCAGTGGAGGAGCTTTCGTTAGATGAAAGCCTGATGAAAGACCGCCTTGACAATGGAGGGATGATTATCTGTTCCATGGGCCCCGGCGATTTTACCACTACAGGCCATTTTATTGTTCTGTATGGATATAATGAAGAAGGATTTCTGGTAAACGATCCCTTCAGCCGGGAGAGGAGCAGCAGGGCATGGGATTTTGATGATATTGGTTATCAGATTCGGAATATGTGGGCGTACAGGGAAGACTAATCGATTTTTATGCAAATCCATGTTATATTAAAAATGAACCTTATACTGAGTTGCAACAATTACAGGTATAAGCAGGGAGGTGAGGTTTTGAGGTCTTGTGATATTGCTCTGCTGGTGGACCGCTACGGCGACAGTGTATACCGCTATTGCAGGAGCATAGCGTTTACGCCGGAGGAGGCAGAGGATTTGTACCAGCAGACATTTCTAAAGGCATTAGAGATGCATAAGAGGATATCCTTAGATAAGAATCCCAAGGCATATCTGATGTCCATTGCCACCAATATTTGGCGGAACCATAAGAGTAAATATGCAAGGCGGGAAAGAATCGCACCAACTTTATCCGGCGAGCAGATACAGGCGGCTGCAGGAGAGGAAGATATTTTAGACAGGGTGGTAAGGGAGGAACAGCTGCAATATCTGAGAGACCTTGTGGAGCGGCTGCCCGATAAGCAGCGGCAGACGGTAAAGTTATTTTATGCCGGAGAGCTTTCCCTTGAGGAGATTGCGCATATTTTGAAAATCCCTAAAGGGACGGTAAAAAGCAGGCTGCACACGGCAAAGGAAATCCTGCGGAAAGAAATGGAGGGACACTGAATGAAAGAGGATATGATAGAGGATATGTTACAAAGCGCATATGCAAAAGAGAGTGTTCCTGACGAGGTGAATGAAAGGCTTAAGCGGGAACTGGCAAAGCGCAAGGAGAAACCGCCGGTTTCCCTGTGGTGGATGCCGGCTACGGCCTATACCGTTATCTCGGCGGCCCTTGGACTTATTTTGTGCCTGGTTTATCTGGTGGTAAACATTCAGGGGAGCAGATGGCTGATGCCCAATCTTTTGCAGCTTATAAGCGAATATTGGCTTAAGCTCAATCTGATTTTCATTGTCTTAGGAACGACTGTCAGTTGGATTGTCACTTTTGTGGGTGTCTGGAAGGGAAATCTGATTCAGGGCGCCAGAATATTTTAAAAGGACGCCGGTATCGGTTTTCTTATATCGATATGCTTGTGCAGAAAGGTTTGGAGGTAAGATTATGGCAGGAATTGCAATTTCTATTATTTTAGGAGGACTAATTTTTATTGCGTGGATTGCATTGGTTGTGCTTTTGGGTGTATGGACCTACCGGGATGCCCGGAACAAGGGGATGAATGGAATCTTATGGACTGTGGTGGTTTTATTGGTTCCCAGTCTGATTGGACTGATTATTTATCTGATTGTCCGCATGGATAATCAGAAGGTAGTCTGTTCGAACTGTAACCAGTCCGTCAATGGAAAGAATAAATTTTGCTCTAATTGCGGGGTGGAGCTTAAGCCGGTTGTGGATATGACAGGACAGGCCGAGGCGTTTAAAGGTTCGCAGCGCAAGCTGTTGATTGCATTCTTTTCCACATTGGCGGCTGTCGTCATCATGGGGATTATGATGGTGGCGTTTGCGATAGCCGGTACATTGCAAATTGCAGGGGATGCAGTAAAATGGATTTCGCAGTTGGATACGACAGAGTGGATGGATACCATGGAGGACGCCTTAGGGGACCTGGACATATTATTTGATGAGGATGCAGTCCATATAAGCGTTCAGAATGATGAAATTATCATTACTGACAATGAGGGCAATGAACTGCTCCATATTGCCGGTGATGAATCGGTAGATGTGAATCTGGATAAAATGAAGGAACTGTTAGAGGAGTACGATATCGATTATGACGAGAGTCTGGACGAGGAGGAAATAGAAGAGGAAATCCGGCAGGAAATGAAGGATGCGGGAATAGAAGAGGAAATTCAGCAGGAAATTAAGGATGCGGTTCGGGATGCCGTGAGTGATATTACCGATTAAATATGTGCAAAAAAATTAAAATTATAAGTTGCCTTATATTTGAAAATAAGTTACAATATGGCTATATGCTTAAAAAGGAACGGATATAAGGAGGCTATTATGAACAAAGGGGAAATTTCAGAAATGCAAAGGAGCAACTGGGCAGGAATTTCCTGCTACAGTATATTGAATGCAGTGTTAGTCTTATGTTATTTGATAGAGGTGTTTAAGAAGGCCCGGACAGTCGGATATTTTCTTGTGTTCTGTCTGTTGGCGCTGGTTCCGCTGGCGGCGGCTATTGTGATGTACCGCAACGACAGGGAAAGTGAAACACTGCGGTATGTTATGTCGGCCGGGTATGGGATATTCTACATTTTTGTAATCTTTACAACGGTTTCTCCGGTGGCGTATGTGTATGCTTTGATATTTGCGCTGGTCATTCTGGCCTTTAACGATATGAAACTGACCTACATATTTTCCGGCGGACTGATAGCGGTCAATATTATTCAGGTAGCCGTAATGGGCGCGCAGGGGCAGATTACCGCTGCCGCTTCGGCTGATGTTGAGATTCGGATTGGCTCCGCTTTGCTCTTTGCGCTGTTCTTAGTGGCTTCCAGTCAGGTGTTAAACCAGAATAATGCAGCCAAGATGAAGGAGATTGAGGCGGAAAAAGACCGCTCCGAGCGCCTGATGGACGAACTGCTTCGGACATCCCAGAAGATTACCGCCGATATCGAGATGGTATCCGATAAGATGGGCCTTTTGGAAAGCGCCACCTCCAAGACCATGTCTTCCATGGAGGAAGTGGCAATGGGCACCAATGATACCGCTAATTCCATTCAGCTTCAGATGGAGAAGACCGAGGACATTCATAAGACCATTATGAAGGTGAATCATGCTTCGGATATGATTGAGCGCAACATCGAGGCAACCCAGAGGGAACTGGCGGCAGCCCAGGACAATATTGACAGCCTGATTCGGCATGTGAACCAATCCAATGAGGAGAATTCCCATGTGTCTAAGGAGTTGTCGGAGCTTCATGAATATACCAGCCAGATGCAGTCCATTATTCATATGATTGATGAGATTACCACCCAGACCAGCCTGCTTTCCTTAAATGCCAGCATTGAGGCGGCAAGGGCCGGAGAGGCAGGCAAGGGATTTGCAGTAGTGGCGTCCGAGATTTCCGCTTTGGCAACCCAGACGCAGGCGGCAACAGATAATATTACGGTATTAATCGGCAATATTTCCAGCGAGTTGGAAAAAGTGGTAACGGTTGTGGAGGGTATGATTGATAACAGTAACGCCCAGAACAAGGCGGCTAACAGTACCGCAGCAAGTTTTGAGCAGATTACCGCCTCTGCCAAAGAGGTATATCAGGAATCTTCCGTATTAAAGGAGCTGATTGATGAATTGACAGCCGCTAACCGGGGAATTGTGGAAGGCATTGAGACGATTTCCGCTGCCACCGAGGAAGTGACGGCTCATTCTAATGAGACCTTCGAGAGCAGCGCAGAGAACAATGAGATTACCGGCCAGGTTGGCAGTATTATTGAAGAACTGCAGCAGATGGCGCAGGAATTGACACAGCTTGACTAAGATTGATAATCGGCTGGTTCTAAGGAGATGCTTAGGACCAGTCTTTTTTCTGTAAAAAAGGGTATAATGATGAAGAAGATAATTACGAAAAGCAATATAAGACGATTTGTGCTGATGTTAGCCGGAATATTTGTGCTGGGCTTTGGAATCAGTCTGCTGCGTTTGTCCGGATTTGGGACCGATCCCTTTTCCTGCATGAATATCGGAATCAGCGGGCATTTGCCAATCAGCTATGGAACCTACCAGTTGATTGTGAACATTGTATTATTTATTCCTGTGATTATACTGTATCCAAAAAGCTTCGGAATCGGCGCCTTTGTCAATATGATAGGCGTGGCGTATATCGCAGATTTCTGTATGTGGGTATTTGGGCTTTTTAAAATCACTGTGGAGAGCTGCGATGGACGGATAGTGGCAAGGATTGTCCTATTGCTTTTGGGACTTGTCTTTTTGTGCTTAGGGGTTGCCCTTTACATGGAGTGCGATTTGGGCGTGGCGCCTTACGATATGTTAAGCCAGGTCATCGAGGACGCCTCTAAGGGAAGGATTAAGTTTAAATGGGCCAGAGTGGGAACAGATATTATCTGCATTACCGCAGGACTCGTATCCGGAGGTACGGTAGGGATTGCCACGATTGTTACCGGATTTTTTACGGGGCCGTTGGTTAGCTGGTTTCGGAAGAATGTGGCGTTAAGGCTGTTAGGAAAAGCCGGACGGCAGGCGGAGTGAGCTATGGCAAGAAAATGGACGGAGCTGGAAAAATATTATAATAAATTTAACGAGGACAAGCGGCTTTTAAGCCGCCATGGGCAGGTGGAATTTATCACCTCCATGACCTATATCCACAAATATCTGGAAACCATGGAGGCGCCCCGGATTTTAGATGTGGGGGCGGGGACCGGACGCTATTGCGTGGCGTTGGCAGAGGAAGGCTATGATGTGACGGCGGTGGAGCTGGTGCGTTATAATTTGGGGATATTGAAGGCTAAGGGCAGCAGCGTGAAGGCTTATCAGGGAAACGCCCTGAACCTTAAGCAGTTTGAAGATGAATGTTTTGACATGACACTGCTTTTCGGCCCTTTGTATCATTTATTTTCATTTGAGGACAAGGTGCAGGCGCTATGTGAGGCCAGGAGGGTGACGAAGACCGGCGGCGTGATTTTGGCTGCCTACTGCATGAATGAATACTGTGTGCTGACCTACGCCTTCCGGGAGAATCACCTCAGGGAGTGCTTAGAGGAAAACCGTCTGACAGAGGATTTTCATTCTGTGTCTGCCGAGAAGGATTTGTACGATTATGTGAGATTAGAGGATATTGACGCCTATAATCAGGCGGCGGGGCTTGAACGGGTACAGATCATTTCAACCGACGGCCCGTCGGATTATATGAGGCCGGTATTAAATAATATGGACGAGGACACATTTTCCCAGTTTGTCCGGTATCATTTAGCGACCTGCCAGCGGCCGGAATTGGTGGGAGCCGGCTCCCATACGCTGGATATTTTAAGGAAAGAGGGAAGATAACCATGACAGACCAGAATACATTTATGGAGACGCTGCAAAGCGTGAAGGAGATCATTAAGGTAGCGGAAGCTCCTATGTCGGAACAGGAGATTATGGAATACTTTAAGGATATGGAGCTTAATGAGGAGCATAAGAAGCTGGTACTCGAATATCTCCTTACTGCGGAGGAAACAGAGGACATCAAGGCGGATACGGAGAAAGAGGGAGCGCCTTTTGCTGATACCGGGGAAAAGGAAACGAAAGTGTCTTATGCGGAAGATGCGAAGGAGGGCGCAGCCTCTAAGGCCCTGCGGTTTTATCAGGCAGATCTTGCCGGTTTGCCCCGGACCTCGAAAGAGGAGGAAGCGCATTTATATACAAGATTATTACAGGGGGAAGAGGAGGTCATTTCGATTCTTTCCACTTTATGGCTTTCGGACGTGGTAAAGGCGGCGGAAAAATATATGGAGCCGAAGCTGCATATGGAGGACCTGATACAGGAGGGAAATATGGCTCTTTTATTAAAATTACAGGAGCTTTGCGGCGTCGGTGGAGAAAGGAATGTCCGGGAGCTGCTAATGACCGGGGTTGAGGCGGGAATTGCGGATTATGCGGCAAGAAGCCGGGGAGAATGGGAACTGGAAAATACTGTGTTAGGCAAGGTCAGTTTAGTCCATGAGGCAGGAAAGATGTTAGCCGCGGAAAACGGCCGCGAGCCTACGATGAAGGAATTATCCGATTATACGAAGATTCCTATGGATGAACTCATAGAGTTGGAGGATTTCATTAAGAAGGCCAGTGAAAAGAAGGGAGTTTCGCTATGAATTATCGCAAGGACAAATATGGAAATGAGCTGTCCATTCTGGGCTATGGCTGCATGCGTTTTACCCAGAGCGGCGGGAAGATTGATTTGGAAAAGGCAGAAAAAGAGATTATGACGGCATACGAGGCGGGCGTAAACTATTATGATACCGCTTATGTCTATCCGGGAAGCGAGGCGGCGTTAGGCGCAATTTTGGAAAAGAACCGGATTCGGGAGAAGGTGAAGATTGCCACCAAACTGCCCCATTATCTGATTCGGAACCGGGAGAGCCTTGACAAATATTTTTCCGAGCAGCTTACCCGGTTAAGAACCGATTATGTGGATTATTACCTGATGCATATGCTGACGGATGTAGGAACCTGGGAACGGTTAAAGGGACTGGGGATTATCGATTGGCTGGAGGAGAAAAAGAAAAGCGGCGCCATAAGGCAGGTAGGCTTTTCTTATCATGGCAATTCCGATATGTTCTGCCAGTTAGTAGACGCTTACGACTGGGATTTTACCCAGATTCAGTATAATTATATGGATGAAAATTCCCAGGCGGGCCGGAGGGGCCTTATGTATGCCGCCGGGAAAGGGATTCCCGTGGTGATTATGGAACCTCTTAGGGGCGGCAGGCTGGCGAATAAGCTGCCGGAGCAGGCGTTAAAGATTATGAAGGATTACCCTGTTCACCATACCCCGGTACATTGGGCCCTGCGCTGGCTCTGGAACCAGCCGGAGGTAACCTGCGTGCTGTCGGGAATGAATTCGGTAGAGATGGTAGAGGACAATGTAAATACGGCCTCCACCGTTTCCGTAGGGGAATTAGGGGAGCCGGAGGAAAAGATGTTGAAAGAAGTAGTGGCGGCCATTAACGCGAAGATGAAGGTGGGCTGTACCGGCTGCAGATATTGTATGCCCTGTCCGAAAAATGTGGATATTCCGGGCACCTTTGCCGCATATAACCGCTATTATACGGAGGGGAAGAGCAAGGCGAGAAATGAATACCTGATGTGTACCGCCATGCGCAAGACCAATTCCGGAGCCTCTAACTGTGTGGAGTGCGGCAAATGTGAACAGCACTGCCCGCAGCAGATTGCCATAAGGCAGGAGCTCAAAAATGCGAGAAAGCATTTGGAGAATCCAATCTATAAGATGGCCCGCTTCTTTATTAAGCGGTTTAAGATTTATTAAAGACATTGATTCAGTGCGGAATTATAAAGAATTCTTAAGTATTTATATTTGCGTGGGATTTATTAATGTAGTCTGATATACTGGGGCAAAAGACTGAAGAGTGTGGAAGTGAGAGGTGTAAGCATGGCAGAAGCACAAAGAATTCTTGTGGCAGACGACGCAAAGGATATCCGGGAATTGCTGCGGATTATGTTAGAGGACGCGGGCTTTGAAGTAGTGCTGGCGGATAACGGGGAGGAAGCGTTAGAGCGGTTTGACAACAGTATCCAGCTGGTGATTTTAGATATTATGATGCCCAAATGTAACGGGATTGATGCCTGTACAAAGATACGGGAGATGGCGGAGGTGCCTATTTTATTTCTGACGGCAAAGTCGGCGGAATCGGATTTGATTGAGGGCTTTGAGGCAGGCGGAGATGATTATCTGGTCAAACCTTTTTCCTGTACGGAGCTGCTTTTGCGGGTTAAGGCGCTTCTAAAGAGACCGCGTATGGGACAGGGCGGGCAGCAGTCTGACTCCCGGATTGTCATACAGGATATCGTGTTGGACACAGGGCTTCAGCAGGTGGTGCGGGACGGAAAGGAAATTCCCCTGACGGAGATTGAGTACCATATTTTGCTTTTGTTGGCAAGCAACAGGAATCGCATCTTTACAGCCAAAGAAATCTATGAAAGGGTTTGGGAGGAGGCTTATATGCCTAATTCCACGAATACGGTTATGGTGCATATCCGGAATATACGAAAGAAATTAGGAGATACGGGTCCTACTGCCAGGTATCTTCATAATATTTGGGGAAGGGGTTATCGGGTTGTCTAAGCTTGTGGAGATGTTTCAGACCAGACTTACCTGGTTTTTGGTAGGAAGTGTTATTTTATCCGGCCTGGTGGCTTTTGGTTGCGGTTATCTTCTTGTGTATTTCGGACAGGATATGATTGATACAGTCTTTGACCGGCCAGAGACAAACCGGGCTTTTCAGGAAAAATACATGGAGGATTTACAGGATTATGTGGACAAGGACGACATAACGCTTGACCGTATTTCTCTGCTGGATGGCTGGGTAGAGTATAACAGTTATGTGTATATCTCTGTTTACCTGAATAACAGGGTAATCTTTAATTCAGATTACATTGCGGATGACTCCCTGTTGGAAGGGACGGAAGCATCCGATTCCGAGGAGGATATTGTACTTGACCAGCCGTATCTTTACCCCCTGGAATTGACAGACGGCACCATGACAAGCGTGGATATTTTCTGCTATGATTACTGGAAATATTACTATTATGTCTGGGGCGCCGGCGTGGGCGTAGGTATTTTGCTCTTTATCGGTCTCCTTACGAGACTGCTCCGCCGGAAATTAAGCTATATCAACGATATAGAACAGGAACTGCAGATTTTAGAGGGCGGCAATCTGGAGTATCCCATAACCATAAAAGGAAAGGACGAATTAGCGAGCCTGGCAAATGGCATTGAGCAGATGCGGCTTTCCATTATCGACAATATGACCAAGGAGCAGAAAATGCTACAGGCGAACAAGAATCTGGTGACCTCCATGTCCCATGATCTGCGCACGCCCCTAACGACGCTTAACGGATATCTGGAGATTCTTAATATGGACCGGATTACCGATGAGCAGCTAAAGAAGCATTATCTGGAATTGTCCTTAGAAAAGACAAGGGAGATTAAAGAGCTTTCGGATCAGCTTTTTGAATATTTTTTAATCTATGGGGAAGACAGCAAACGGCTGGATGTGGAACCGCTGCCGGCATATGATTTGGTTATGGACTTACTGGAAAATCAGTTCTTAGGTTTAGAGGAGAAGGGCTTTACCATTGAGGCAGTCAACCAGGTTGAGGAAAACAGCGGGGATTGTCTGGTAAATACCCAGTATATGCACAGGGTACTCAACAACATTTTGTCCAATCTGGATAAATATGCAGACGTCGAGAAGCCCATTGAGGTGGCCGCCATGATAGAACGCAACAGCCTTGTGATAAGAATCCGTAACGGAATCAGGCAGAATAAGGAGGAGCACGAGAGTACCAAAATCGGGCTCATCACCTGTGAGCGGATTATGAAACTGCATCACGGGAGTTTTAACAAATATGAAATAGAGAATGAATTTACCGTAAAACTGTCCATACCAATGCGATAAAAGGATACATAGGCGTTTGCAAAACGCGTTTAAGTTTATAATGGTTGTGCATATAGAACAATACTAACGCAGGTACGCTTGCGCAACATAATTTCATTTTTTAGCGTTTCGCAAGTGTGAAGAATACATATAGAAGAATAAATTATAGAAGAATAGGAGAGAGAAAGAAGATGTTGGGAATTATAGGGGCCATGGATGAAGAAGTGGCAAAGCTAAAGGAGCAGATGGAAGATGTACAGGTAGAGACAAGGGGCGCTATGGATTTTTATCAGGGAACCATGCGGGGGTGCCCTGTGGTCGTGGTGCGCTCCGGTATCGGCAAGGTCAATGCCGCCGTCTGTACGCAGATTTTAGCGGACTGCTATGGCGTGGACCGGATTATCAATACAGGAATTGCCGGTTCTTTAAATGCAAAGATTGATATAGGAGATATTGTGCTTTCCACAGATACCTTAGAGCACGACATGGATGCGGTGACCTTCGGGTATCCGTTAGGACAGGTTCCCAGAATGGAGGTTTTAGCCTTTGAGGCGGACGAGGAATTGCGGGTGACAGCGAAGAAGGTCTGTGAGCGGGTGCTTCCCGAACTTAAGGTGTTTGAAGGCAGGGTGGTAAGCGGGGATCAGTTTGTCTCCGATCAGGATAAAAAGAACTGGTTAGTGGAGCATTTTGCCGGTCTGTGTACGGAGATGGAAGGGGCGGCCATTGGCCATACCGCATATCTGAATGGTATCCCATTTCTGGTAATCCGCGCCATTTCCGACAAGGCGGATGATTCGGCAGTTATGGATTATCCTGCCTTTGAGGCAAAAGCGATTGAACATTCCGTTACGCTTTTGCTGGCGCTGTGTGAGGAATTAAAGGAAAAGGAGAGTAGATAATATGGAAAAAATCGCAAGCTTTACGGTCAATCACTTAACGCTTCTGCCGGGAATTTATGTGTCGAGAAAGGATACGGTGGGGCAGGAGGTCATCACCACTTTTGACCTGCGCATGACACGGCCAAATTTTGAACCGGTTATGAATACGGCAGAGATTCATACGTTAGAGCATTTGGGCGCCACATTTTTGCGCAATCATCCGGAATATAAGGACAAGGTCATCTATTTTGGGCCAATGGGCTGCCGCACCGGGTTTTATCTGCTGTTAGCCGGAGATTATGAGTCGAAGGACATTGTTCCTCTGGTTACGGAAATGTATGCATTTATGAAGGATTATGAGGGAGAGGTGCCGGGAGCCGCCGCCAGGGATTGCGGGAATTACCTGGATATGAACCTGAATATGGCGCATTTTGTGGCAAAGAGGTATTATGACGAGGTTCTTACGGGGATTACTAAGGAGAGACTGATATATCCGGAATAACCCTTGAGAATATGTTTAGATTGAAAGAAAATTAAGTAAATCTGAATAAAATATTACAAAAATGTTACAAAATTTTAAAAAAGGGGTTGCATTTCGTAAAAATTATGGTAGAATAAGCCATGTTAGAAAAAAGAGGTTCAAAAAAGAATCGGGAAGGACATGGTTTATTTATGAAACGCAAGGTAGGATTACTTCTCATAGCATTGTTAGCAGTTTGTATGGCAGCAGGTATGACATTGGAGACGGAAGCTGCCGGAAGAGTTGGTTTGAATAAAAAGAAGCTGGTGTTAGAGCTTGGTCAGAGTGACCAGCTTATGATGAATAACGCAGATAGCGATGTGAAATGGACTACATCAGATAAAGATATTGTTAAAGTAGATGCAAACGGTGTGTTAGCGCCTTGTTCGGTAGGCTCCGCTAAGGTTACGGCAACAGTTGACGGTAAAAAATATTCCTGTAAGGTGACTGTGGCAGATTACACAGGGATGTCTGTTGAACAGAGAGAGGTTATCAGTTATGCATTGCAGTATGTGGGCAATCGTTACCAATATGGAGGTTCCAGTCTTACCAACGGTACGGATTGTTCCGGATTTACAATGGCAGTATACAAAAAATTCGGTTATGATTTAACCCATAACGCATATGAGCAGCTTAAGGAGACTAAAACTGTAAAAATGAAGAATATCCGTCCGGGAGATTTGATCTTTTATGGTTCAAGCAAGAGAAGTTGTTCCCATGTGGCATTATACATAGGAAACCGTAAAGTGGTACATGCCTCCACAGAAACGACCGGTATTGTAATATCTGATTATAAATACAGAAAGTTTGTCGGAGTGGGACGAGTTTTGGAAACTGCAACATATCCGGGAGAAGCTGCAGATGAGAACGTTATGAGAACAGCAAAAGGAAAATAAATAGAAACAGATAAGACGGTGGCTTTACAGATAGCCACCGTCTATTTTTATGACCTCGCCGGTAAGATAGGAGGGGCTGCAGTATAACTGCCATACCATTCGGGCAATTTCCTTCGCATTTCCAAAGCGGCAGGCGGGAATGTCGTCTATGAGTTCCTGTCTTTCCGAATCGGTTAAGGCCTGGTTCATCTGCGTATCAATGACGCCGCAGGCCAGGGCGTTAACCCGGATGTTACTGGGAGCCAGTTCCTTGGCCAAGGCCTTTGTAAAAGCATTCACGCCGCCCTTTGTGGCGCTGTAGGCCGTTTCACAGGAAGCGCCGCTTATTCCCCACATAGAAGATATATTGATAATATGACCGGATTTGCGGTTTACCATGTGAGGGACCAGCAGACGGCAGCAGTTAAATACAGAAGTCAGGTTGGTGGCAACCAGTCGGTTCCAGTCGTCTATGGTCATGTCCGTCAGCAATCCGATATAGGATATGCCGGCGTTATTGACCAGCAGGTCAATTTCATCACTCTGGCTCATAATGTCATTCATCATGTCAGCCACAAATTGGTAGTCGCCTATATCGCCGGAATAGGCGAGACAACGGGTTCCCATATTTTCAATTTGCTGCTGTACTTCCTTTAATGCCGTATGCCCTGTAAATGAGTTAATCGCAATGGTATCAAAGTGTTTTGCAAGCTCTAAGGCTGTAGCGCGGCCGATTCCCCGCGAGGCTCCGGTAATAATTGCTGTATTAGACATAACTGTTCCTTTCTTCTAAAAATAATATTGTCATCTGACAAAACCGTCTGCAAGCAGCCGATTTGTCGTTCGACTTTTTTTGTTAAGCCGTGCACCCCTCGTGAACACTCCGTGTTCACTCGGTCACGGGCTGGCGCCCTATGTCGATGTCATCTGACAAAACCGTCTGCAAGCAGCCGATTTGTCATTTGACATCTCCGCACGGCTTATTGCTTTCGTGGACATTATACCATAAATTTGAGTTTCCGCTAAATACATTTTAGCAGGAATAAATGCCTGATGAAGTATCTGAACATCGTTGTTTTACGGTGAA
>CANREG010000039.1 GCA_947629565.1 uncultured Lachnospiraceae bacterium | reverse complement strand
AATGTAATTCTCCATATCGAGGCAACGCCGGAGAATGTTAAGGTATTTTATGCGGCAACGGAGGAAGCGGATGTAAGGCTTAGGACTACCTCAAAGGTACTGGTTAATATTCTAAGCGGAAAGAATACCTTCCAGAAAGGGTTTATGGCCGGAGAGATTTCGGCGAAGGGTAATTTCAAAACCCTTAGAATGTTAGATACCATTTTTCAGTTTCAATAAATAGTTAGGAAGTGAAGCGTTATGTCATATATGGCCTTGTACCGGAAATGGCGGCCAAATGAATTTGAAGAGGTAAAGGGTCAGGAGCATATTATCACCACATTGAAGAATCAGGTTTTGCATGACCGGTTAGGCCATGCCTACGCTTTTTGCGGGACGAGAGGTACCGGTAAGACTACGGTGGCAAGACTGTTTGCCAAGACGGTAAACTGTGAACATAGATTAGAGGACGGAAGTCCCTGCAATCAGTGTCCGTCCTGTCAGGCGATTAATGCGGGTAATTCGATGAATGTAATTGAGATAGACGCCGCCACGAATAACGGGATTGATAACATGCGCCGGATTAAGGAGGAGGTCCAGTATTCTCCCACCCAGGGAAGATATAAGGTGTACATTATCGACGAGGCTCACCAGATTCCGGCGACGGCGTTTAATGCGCTGCTAAAAACCATAGAAGAACCGCCGCCCTATGTAATTTTTATTTTTGCCACGACGGAGATGCACAAGATCCCCATTACGATTTTGTCCCGGTGTCAGAAATATAATTTTCGGCGGATTAGTCTGGATACAATCTGTGAGCGGCTGGAGGACCTTTTAGAGCGGGAGGGCATAGAAGCAGAGGAAAAAGCTCTCCGCTATATTGCAAAGATGGCGGACGGCTCCATGCGGGACGCCTTAAGTCTGTTGGATCAGTGCATTGCCTTTTATCTGGGGCAGCGGCTTACCTACGAAAAGGTTTTAGAGGTTTTAGGCACGATTGATACGGAAGTGTTTAATCGGCTCATGGGGCATATTGCAGAAAAGGAGACAATGGCCGCCTTAGAGACAATTGACGAATTGGTCTGGCAGGGCAGAGAGTTGAATCAGTTTGTAACGGATTTTACATGGTACATGAGGAACTTATTGCTGCTTCAGGCAACAGACCATGTCAATGACCAGCTGGATATTTCTGCCGATAATTTAGACACGATGAAGCAGGTGGCAACCCGGCTGCAGCAGGAGGATTTGATGCGGTATATCCGCATTTTTTCCGAGCTTTCCGGACAGATGCGTTACGCCACCCAAAAGCGGGTTGTTTTGGAGCTGGCAATAATTAAACTTTGCACTCCGCAGATGGATAGCCATGAAGACGCCATTTTAGACCGGCTTCGGACGTTAGAGAAAAAGGTGGAGCAAAGCCTGGAAGCATTAGATGTGGATAAGCTGGCGGCGATGATGCAAAAGCGGGAAGACGAAACCGTACAGCAGACGGCGGAACCGGCGCCCGATATTGACAGGGAGAAGATTGTCAAAAGGGAATTAACCCCGGCGCAGCAGGCCGATATGGCAGCGATTGTCAACGCGGTTCAATCCATTTCCAAAGAGCAGCCGTTGAAAGAAAAGCTGGGCGTTTCTACATCTTCTTTATTGCAGGAGGCCAGTATCAATATAGGGGAGGACCGCCAATCCATTGTTTTGTCCTTTGCTGACGACGGGAAAGGGCCGTTGGCTTATCAGCAATTTTCCGATCCGGGAAAGCCGCATTTACAGGATTTGAAAAATTTGATTGCCGACCTGACGGGTAAGGAAGTGAAAATTAGCTGCCAGATAAAGAATAATCTTGCAGAGACCAATATATCCAACATTAATTTGAACAAAGTTAATTTTGATATAATGATTGAAGAATAGAATCCATATCAAAGAATAAAAGGAGGATTTACGAAAATGGCAAAGCGTGGAGGATTTCCCGGAGGCATGCCGGGCAACATGAATAATCTGATGAAGCAGGCCCAGAGGATGCAGAAGCAGATGGAGGAGCAGGCAAAGGCGTTGGAGGAAAAGACCTATGAAGCCTCTGCCGGAGGCGGAGTAGTCAAGGTTGTGGTCTCCGGTAAGAAGGAGATTGAATCGGTACATTTAGATCCGGAGGTGGTAGACCCGGACGACATTGAGATGTTGGAGGATTTGATTATGGCCGCTGTCAATGAGGCGCTCCGTATGCAGGAGGAGGACCAGAATCAGCAGATGTCGAAGATTACCGGTAATATGGGCGGATTGGGAGGACTTCCATTCTAATGGATTTATATAGCAAACAGGTAAATCAACTGGTTGAGGAATTAGGCAGGCTGCCGGGCATTGGGAGCAAGTCGGCGCAGCGGCTGGCATATCACATCATCAATATGCCATTAGAGCAGGTAAAATCCCTGTCTGATACCATTTTATCAGCCAGAGAAAATGTAAGATACTGTAAGGAATGTTATACCCTGACGGATCAGGAACTCTGTCCGATTTGCGCCTCGGATAAACGCGACAAGAAGACTATTATGGTTGTGGAGACGCCCAGAGACTTAGCGGCTTATGAGCGCACGGGAAAATATGACGGAGTATATCATGTGCTGCATGGCGCCATATCCCCGAAGCTGGGAATCGGCCAGGATGATATTAAGTTAAAGGAGTTAATCGTCCGCTTGCGGGGAGATGTGGAGGAGTTGATTATTGCCACCAATTCCGGCGTGGAGGGGGAGATTACCGCCATGTATATCAGTAAACTGGTAAAGCCAACAGGCATTAAGGTGACAAGAATTGCTTCCGGCATACCGGTGGGAGGCGATTTGGAGTGTATTGACGAGGTGACTCTGCTTAGGGCCTTAGAAGGCAGAGTCAGTTTATAAGGAGCAGTATAATAATAAATAGTATATATACGAAAGGAAGGAAAGGATATGAAAAGAATAGGAATGTTGACAAGCGGCGGAGACTGCCAGGCGTTAAACGCCACCATGCGGGGCGTGGTTAAGGGACTTTGCAACATGTATAAGGATGTGGAAATCTACGGATTTTTAGAGGGGTATAAGGGGCTTATCCGCAACAACTATAAGCAGCTCAGCGCTTCTGATTTTTCCGGCATCCTGACAAAGGGCGGCACGATTTTAGGAAGCTCCCGCCAGCCGTTTAAATTGATGGATCAGCCTACAGAAGACGGAATTAATAAGGTTAAGGCCATGAAAGAGACCTACAAAAAGTTAAAGTTAGATTGTCTGGTGGTATTAGGAGGCAACGGTTCCCAGAAGACAGCCAACCTTTTGAGCGAGGAGGGACTGAATGTAATCGGACTGCCAAAGACCATTGACAATGACCTGTGGGGAACGGATATGACCTTTGGTTTCCAGTCAGCCGTAGATATTGCAACGACAGCCATTGACTGTATCCATACCACAGCGGCTTCCCATAACCGGGTATTTATTGTGGAGATTATGGGACACAAGGTAGGACATATTACGTTACATGCCGGTATTGCCGGAGGAGCCGATGTCATTCTGCTCCCGGAGATTCCCTACGATATCAAGTGTGTCTGCAAGGCAATTGAAAAGAGAAGCAAGGCGGGCAAGGGATTTTCCATTATCGCCGTTGCAGAGGGCGCGATTTCCAAAGAAGATGCAGCCCTTCCTAAGAAAAAGAGAAAGGAAAAGCTGGCAAACCGCCCGTATCCTTCTGTGGCTTATGAAATTGCAGAGCAGATTAAAGAGACCTGCGGCTGCGAGGTACGAATCGCTGTGCCGGGACATACCCAGAGAGGCGGAAGTCCGGACGCTTTTGACCGGGTTTTGTCTTCCCGCTTTGGCGCTTATGCAGCGCAGCTGATTAAGGATGAAAAATACGGGCGCCTGGTTGTGTTAAAGGATAATGAGGTAACCGATATTGCCCTTTCCGATTCTGCGGGCAAGTTAAAATATGTATCTCCTGAGGACAGCATTGTGCAGAATGCAAGAATGTTGGGCATCTCCTTCGGAGATAAATAAAATCTCAATATTTTGTCACCAATATCTCCTTACGGGCATATTCTGATTATATGGAATGTGTTTGTAAGGAGTTTGGCTATGGATATGAGAGGAATACATTACGATCTGGATTCTATGTTTCCCAGCGAACCGGATTTTTTGGAAGAGGAAGAGCTCTGCCTTAAGGATTATGAATATTTAAAAAGGCTTTACCCCAAAGAGATCCGTCTGATTGCTTCTATATTGGAGGAGTATCTGGACCGTTATGAATATGAGGGCAGTCCCATATATGCCCAGTACCCGGATGCGGTGACCATTTACCGGATGGCAGGGGATATATATAAGCAGTTTTCTTTTGAGGGAAGCAGACAGGAGCTTAACAAGATCAAAGATATGATACAGGTTATGGTCTGCCATGAGATATATATTAGAAGAAGACGGCATGACAAATTCTGCCGTAAATTTAACAACTGCCGGATGCGGTAGGAGGTTGGGCGTCACGAGCCGATAGGAGTTAAGGATGGACGGAAGAGTAGTTACAAGAATACTGGTATTGATCTGTATATTTTTCGGAACCATATTTGTTGTCAATAAAATTCATAATGCAGGGGTGGAAGAGGTGTCTGTGGAAATGGAGCAGGCAACTCTGCCGATTGTCTATGTCCGTTATGATGAGACCTTTATCAACACGCTCCACGGTTATACGGGTAAGGTGGATACCACTTATTTTCGTGACACCATTACGCCTATGGATTATGGCCAGACGATAGAGCTGTGGGCAGATCAGGGCAGTGAAAATTATGACGGTTATGAGTACGAGCTGCGCAGCCAGTATCAGGGAGATTTAATAGAAAATGGCGAGGTTACAGAGCAGCAGCATGAAGAGGGTTATGACAAGATAAGAATTACCTTCCGCACGCAGTTAGAGGAGCTTCAGGAATATGTTCTGGTGTTAAAGGCCATGTCCGGTGAGGATACGGCAGTCCGGTATTATACGAGAGTGGTAGTGGAAAATGACTTTCATGCCGGTAAGCTGTTGGAGTTTGTGGGAAATTTCAATGATGCGCTTTTTGATAAGGAGAAGGCGGAGGAAATTATTACAAAAAGTATTGAGCCGAACGAGGACGGCAATAATGAATATCTGTTTCAGGTGAATATCCATTCCAGCTTTGACACCATAACGTTTGCCAATCTGAATCCGGCAAGACTGACCAAACCCATTCCCAGCATTAAGGAGATTGATGACAGCTATGCCATTATCCAGTTAAAATATATGATATCCGCAACGGAAAATAAGGTGTTGGAGAATTATTATGTGACAGAGAATTACCGGGTGCGGTATGTAGATGAAAAAACAGTGTATCTGTTGGATTATAACCGGAATCAGGAGGCGTTGTTTACCACGGATAATGTGGATATTACTGCCAACTGCTTTAAAATAGGAGTGGTTGACGAAGAAGATTTTCAGCTGGTTACTGCCGACGAGGAGGAAAAGGCCGCTTTTGTCCAGGCCAGACAGCTTTGGTATTATGACTATAAGGGCGGCACGATAACCAACGTATACGGCTTCTGTCAGGACGATAACTATACGGACAGCCGGGTTACTTATGATGAAAATAACATTAAAATCCTGCGGATGAGCGATGAGGGAAATCTTACCTTTGCGGTATATGGATATATGAACCGGGGAGAGCATGAGGGCAAGGTGGGTATTTCCGTGTATCAGTTTGATGCAGAAAAAGACCGTATGCAGGAATTGCTTTTTATTGAGAATAATAAGCCGTATAATATTTTAAAAGACGATATGGAAACCCTGCTTTATTTAAATAAAGATGGGGAATTTTATTACTTTGACAACGACTGTATTGTAAAGGTGGATACGACGACCTTACAATCGGAGATTTTTATAGAAGATGTGTTAAATGAGCATCTGGCGGTGTCGGAAGATAACCATTTAATCGGCTATCCCAATCAGATGCTTCCGGAAAATACAGACAAGGCTACAGTGCTTGATTTAGATACGAAGGAGAGCCGGGAGATTACGGCGGACGCTGGGGAACGGTTAGAGACTATCGGTTTTGTGGACAAGGATTTAGTTCTTGGAAAAATCAGAGAGGGAGATATTGAAACCGCCTTAGACGGAACCGTTACCTGCCCCATTTCCTCTATTGATATTATTGATGAGAATAATAAGGTGGTAAAGGATTACGGAACGACGGGCGTGTATGTCATGAACGCTACAGCGAAAGACGGCGTGGTATATTTAGACCGGGTTCGTAAGATTAACGGCGTATTTGAGCCGACAACGCAGGACTTTATTACTTATAAGGAGGAGGAACAGGGAGACCGGATTACCACCGCCTATAAATTTTCGGATAATGCCTATAATCAGATGTATATGTCTTTCCCGAATTATATGTTTGTGGTGGAAAGGCCCAAACTGATGATAACCAGAACCGCAGTAAATGAGGAAGATACCACGGTTAAGATTACCTTTGACCATACCAATAAGAAATATTATGCCTATGGACAGGGGCGGTATATGACGGATTACTTGAGTCTGAATGAGGCTGTCCGGACAGCCTATGAAAATGCGGGAGTAGTGTTAGACGAAAACGGCGTGATCGTCTGGCGGAAGATTGCGGTAAAGGACTATCATACGGTGGCCGACAAGATAGATTTGTATACCGTTTCCGATGTGGAAGATACGCTGGCGGCCTGTATCTATATGATGGGAGTCTACGAGGAGAAAAATCCGGAATTTTCTGCTATGCAGCAGGATTTGGCAGACGGGGTCCCGCCGGAACAGGTTATCTTAAAATATACAGGAAGACAGGGAACGGATATCACCGGCTGCGATTTTGAAAACGGTCTCTATTACCTCTGCAAGGATGCGCCGGTTATCACCCGGTTTGCCGATGGAACCTATGTGCTGGTTACCAGCTATAACGGCCAGAAAATCCGTTACATCAATCCCTTAGAAACGCCGGATATCGTGGAGCCGAGAGAGGAATTTGAGCAAAAAGTGAGAGACAGCGGCAATGTATTTATCAGCTATGTGCGATAAGGCGGCAGCTTTTTGCGAGGCCCGTTCCTGCGGCGGTTACGCAGCTTAATAACATGAAAATGCACATAAAAACAGCCCCGCTTACAAATGGTAAGCAGGGCTGCCTTTGCTTCATATACTTAATTATTCCTCGGAAATTGCTCCGGTAGGACAAGTTCCGGCACAGGAACCACAAGAGATGCAGTTGTTTGCATCAATCTCAAATTTGCCGTCGCCTTCTGCGATTGCACCAACCGGACAAGCACCGGCGCATGCGCCGCAGGATACACAGCTGTCGCCAATTACAAATGCCATATCATTACCCTCCTTTAAGAAATATACATTGTTATTATTGAAAATATCTCAATAACCCTATTTTAAAACATCTTAGCCCAGATAGCAAGTTTTTTATCACAAATTCTTCCCATATTCCCTTCCCCGCAAATTCACCCCGATTCCCCGCCCGGATAATTTTTATCCTCCGCCTATAACTTCGTGGCATACCGCCGCGGGATAATCCTATCCTACTTTTCCTGACACGCGGTTTTTTAGAAATCCGCCGCCGGGTTGTCCTGCATGATGCATGTGCGGAGAAGTGTCTGAGCGCCGAGGCTGGGTGCTGGGCAAACATCTCACAGCCACGCTTGCGCTCTGTTAAGAACGCAGCGGTACTAAGCGGAGGACTATAGGTTATATAATAAGATAATCTTTGGCGTCCTCCGCAAGTACCGGCGTTCTTAAAGGGGCTGTAGATGTTTCCCAGTCACCCGGCCCCGGTGCGAGTTCTTCGTGAGCACATGCAATCAAACATGCAGGACAGCCCGGCGGCAGGATTTCTTAAAACCGAAACCAGTGCAGGAAAATAGGATAGGATTACCGGTGGCGGTATTCTATATGAATAAAAAGGCGGAGGATAAAAATTATCCGGGCGGGGGTATAGTGTGTAAGGGCGGCAAGGGAATATGGGCGGTTAGGATTGTTTGGCTGCATCGTCCTGGCGGCGGCGTTTGGCGGCGGCCAGAATAATTTCTCTTGCGTGGATAGCATCTTCCTTGGCCAGCGGTTTCATGCCCTTTAAGGGGTAATCAATGCCTAAGTTTTTGTATTTGACTACGCCCATGCTGTGGTAGGGCAGGCAGTCCAATGCTTTTAAGTGCTTAAGGCCCCCGATGAAGTAGCCGAGCTCGTCCAAATAGCTGTCAACTAAGGTTATGTCTTTGACGATGACATGGCGAATCCAGATGTCTACCTCATGCTCATCAATGTATTTGGCAAAGTCCAGAATGTTGTCGTTAGGCTGCTTGCAAAGCTTTAAGTGCTCCTCCGGGTTGATGTGTTTAATGTCCAGCATAACCAAATCCGTGCAATTCATCAGTCGGTCAAACTTGGCCAACAGTTCCGGGTTGTCCCGATGAAAGGTAACGCCGGAGGTGTCAAGGCAGGTATGGATTCCTTTTGCCTTGGCCTTTTCAAATAATTCAATAAGAAAGTCTATTTGCATCAGGGGTTCTCCGCCGGTAGCGGTAATGCCGCCGTTGGCGTAAAAATCCCGCAGGGATTCAAATTGTTCTAACAAATCTTCTGCTGTGTGTTCTTCTCCGCCAGCCGGGTCCCATGTATCCGGATTGTGGCAGTAAAGGCAGCGCATAGGGCAGCCTTTGAAAAATACGACAAAACGCATGCCTGGTCCGTCTACAGTGCCGCAGGTCTCAATGGAATGAATGTGTCCAACCATAATATTGCTCCTTTTTTAAAAAAGGCAAGGGCATTGAAGCCCCTGCCTCTTAGTAGTTATGTTGTTGCTATCGGAGATTACATTGTCTCATGAAATGTTCTTGAGATAACGTCCTTCTGCTGCTCCGGTGTCAGTTTAATGAAGTTAACTGCATAACCGGAAACGCGGATTGTTAATTGCGGATAGTTCTCCGGATGTTTCTGGGCGTCTAACAATGTGTCACGATTCAATACGTTAACATTCAGATGATAGCCACCCTCTGATACATAACCATCTAACATATTTACTAAGTTATCAACCTGTTGTGAATTCGTTGCCATGATAAATCCCTCCTTATAATATTATATGATATTGCTTGTTAATGTTTCTCTTTTTGTGTTACTTGTTCGAGTTCTTCGTCCATCCCTTCCATCAGGGTTGGTACGCTGCAGGCCAAATCCCCTTTGGCACAATCGGTACAGCCCATTGTGTCAGTGGTCTTTTGACCGGCTTCTATGGATTCGTCCACGGACACATTGACGTGTCCATGGCCGTTACCCATCATATTGTCTAACATTGTTACAATGTCATCTACCTGGTTTCCGTCTGCCATAATCAGCCTCCAAGGTTATTATTTACTTAAATCAATGTCAATATCCCCGGCAAATACCTGATCTTCCTTGCCAAGCGCTCCCGGAATGATAGAGAAGGTATTAGAAATACCATCCTGTGCATCCCTGAATGGAATCTTAGCAACGGAAGCCAAAGAAGCGACTGCACCATGAGTATCTCTCTTATGGAGTGGGTTAGCACCCGGAGCAAATGGCTCGCCTTTCTTTCTTCCGCAAGGTGTATCACCGGTAGCCTTACCGTAGGTTACATTAGAAGTAATGGTAAGGATAGAGGTTGTAGGAAGACCGTTACGATATACATGCTGCTGACGAACCTTGTTCATAAAGGTTGTTACCAGATTAGCTGCCAGCTCATCTACGCGGTCATCGTTGTTGCCATATTTCGGGAAGTCGCCTTCTGTCTCATAGCTTACAACAATACCTCTCTCATCACGAATACATTTAACCTTAGCATACTTGATAGCAGATAAAGAGTCAGCCACAACGGAAAGTCCTGCAACACCGGTTGCGAAGTATCTCTTAACATCTCTGTCATGCAATGCCATCTGGATTCTCTCATAAGCATACTTATCATGCATATAGTGGATAATGTTCAGTGAGCTTACATATACCTTAGCTAACCAATCCATCATGTCGTTGTACTTAGACATAACATCATCAAAGTCAAGGTAGTCACCCTCTACAGGACGATACTTAGGACCAACCTGTACGCCGGTAACCTCATCAACACCACCGTTGATTGCGTAAAGTAAGCATTTAGCAAGGTTAGCACGAGCTCCGAAGAACTGCATCTCCTTGCCGACAACCATGGAAGATACGCAGCAAGCGATAGCATAATCATCACCATGGTCATTTCTCATTAAGTCATCATTCTCATACTGAATGGAAGAAGACTTGATAGACATCTTAGCACAGAACTGCTTCCAGCCAATTGGCAGGTTGGTTGACCAAAGAACGGTTAAGTTCGGCTCCGGTGCAGTACCTAAGTTGTTCAGTGTGTTCAGATAACGGAAGCTCATCTTGGAAACAAGAGTACGTCCGTCTGTACCCATACCGCCTAAGGACTCAGTTACCCAAACCGGGTCGCCGGCGAAAATCTGGTTGTACTCCGGTGTACGGGCAAACTTCACACATCTTAACTTCATTATAAAGTGGTCAACGAACTCCTGAATCTGCTCCTCGGTAAAGGTTCCATTTGCTAAGTCTCTCTCAGCATATACATCTAAGAAAGTAGCTGTACGGCCAAGGGACATTGCAGCGCCGTTCTGTTCCTTAACGGCTCCTAAATATCCGAAATAGGTCCACTGAATTGCTTCCTGTACATTCTTAGCAGGCTGTGAAATATCGAAGCCATAAGAAGCAGCCATCTGAGTCAGCTCCTTAAGAGCCTTAATCTGCTCAGCAATCTCTTCCTTGCCGCGGATAACATCATCTGTGTAAACCCGGCCGAAGGATTCCTTTTGCTCCTGCTTATCCTTAATTAAGAAATCGGTACCGTAAAGAGCAACCCTTCTGTAGTCGCCGATGATACGTCCACGTCCGTATGCGTCAGGAAGGCCGGTAATAATGTGATTAGAACGGCAGGTTCTGATCTCCTGGTCATATACATCAAACACACCTTCGTTATGTGTCTTTCTGTGCTTAGAGAAGAACTCTACAATCTCATCATCAACCTTGTAACCGTTGTCCTCGCAGGCCTTCATTGCCATACGCAAACCGCCGTATACATTCATACCTCTCTTGAAAGGCTTGTCGGTCTGGAAACCTACGATAGTTTCCTTATCCTTGTCAAGATATCCGGGACCATGGGAAGTTAAAGTAGATACAACCTTGGTGTCCATATCCAATACACCGCCGGCCTCTCTCTCCTTCTTGGTTAAGTCCATAACCTGTGCCCATAAGTCTTTGGTGTTCTGGGTAGGTCCGCATAAGAAAGAATCATCACCTTCATACGGGGTGTAGTTCTTCTGAATAAAGTTACGAACATCTACAAACTTCTCCCAGTTACCACCTTTGAAACCATTCCACTCTGATCTCATTAAAAAAATCCTCCTTAATTATATAGTATTTTGTGAAATTCACCTCATTTTCAAGCGGTGAAATTCTCATAACCTTATTATAAGTTTATATTGTATACACGTCAACGAAAATTTGTCCGATTTTTGTACTTTTTTTAGTACAAAATCAGACAATTTAAAAAAGAGAAAAATGTAAAAAGATAAGGAAAAATCAGCATTTGGCAGAAGTGTAAAATTGTATACACAAGATGTGGGAACGCGCTCACAAAACCAGCAGAAGGATACTTAACATGAGCAAATTGGCAAGGGTAAACAGGGCGAGATATTTTCCTCTTTGTTCCGGATAATTAGCTGCCACCTGCTTATAGGAGATAAGGCTTGCCATGGAGGCGATTAAGGTGCCAAGACCGCCTAAGTTGGTGCCGATAATTAAGGCCTTCCAGTTGTGGGTAAACCCCGACAGCAGCAGGGCAGCGGGAACATTGCTGATAATTTGGCTGGCAAGAATGGTGACAAGCTGTTCCCGCCCGGTCAGAACATTTTCCAAAAAACCGCAGAATTGCTCCATTCTTCCCATATTTCCAATAAAGATAAAGAAAAAAAGAAAGGTGCCAAGCAGGGAATAGTCAATCCGTTGAAAGATTGTTCTATCCTTTATTAATAAGAAGATCGTCATGATAACTGCCGCCGCCACAGGGGGGAGTACCCGGACAACACATAGTATGCAGATAAAAAATCCCACAATATAGCAGATGCAAAGCCTGTGGTTGAAAGGTTCGCCGGATTGCCGGTCCGGGGATAAGCCTTCCATAGATTCCTTTTTAATAAAGAAGGAAGCCGCCAGTAAGCAAAGCCCGGCCAAAAGGACATAGGGAGCCATAATAAGGATAAAAGCCGAAACCGATATGCCGGACTGGGCATAGAGATACAGGTTTTGCGGATTTCCCATGGGCGTCAGCATACTTCCCATATTAGCGGCAATGGTTTGCAGGACGACTAAGGGAACCACAAGATTTTCTCTGTCAGACATTTTTAAGACAACGATGCCGAAGGGAACGAAGGTAATTAACGCCACGTCATTTGTTATGAGCATACCAAAGAAAAAGGGCAGGAAAACAAGAATGAAAACCATCTGCCTTGTGTTATGGATTTTGGAAAGCAGGCGGCTGCCAATCAGCCGGAATGCGCCTAAGTGCTGTAAGCCGGCCATAACCGCCATAAGGCTGTACAACAGCAAAAGGGTGTTCCAGTCAATGTACGAGATATATTCCCGGTCCGGGGTTATGATAAAAGAAGAGATAACTGCTAAAAGGAAAGCAATGGTAAGTACCGTTTCTTTTTTTATAAAGGAAAGTAATTTTTTCATAGAGTACTCCTAATAATCAGATTTATATTGTATACGGTAAAAAGGTAGTCACAATTATAGGTTTAAGTTAAAAATATGTCAATAATTTAATGAATATGTAATTGAAGGTTAAATGCAGCTATGTTATGATGGTATCGTAAAAATATTTGAAAAATCAAGGGGGGACAGGTCAATGAAAAGGAATAACGGTAATTTAACCGGTAAACGGCTTTTGTCAGTTTTGCTTGGTGCAATCATAGCGGTCACTTTGTTTGCGGGGATACCGGCAAAGAATATGTCTAAGGTACAGGCTGCAACGACGCCTGGTAATCCTGTCAGAAGCAATGGTAAGGTTACTTATGATTGTATATATTTTGGCAATTACCCACAATCCGATGCTTCCGGAAAGACTACGGAACCGATAAAATGGCGGGTATTGTCCGTAAATGGCAATGATGCATTTTTAGTGGCAGATCAAAATCTGGATGTGTGGGAAACGGAGACCATGAGGGAATGGTTGAACGGACGCGGAGACGAATATACTGAAAAAAACTTTATAAGTCATGCTTTCACCGATGAAGAACAGGCGGCAATTATGCCTACTGTGGTCTCCGATGAAGACAATCTTCAGGATAAAATATTTTTATTATCTTATGATGAGGTTACCAATCCTGCATATGGGTTTTCTTCAAGTTATGAAGCAGATGAAACGAGAATTCGCAAAAATACGGCTTATGTGGCAAGGAGATCCGTTTATGTGATGAGGGAAGGAGAGGCTATGGACTGGTGGCTGCGGTCGCCGGGTATAGGCGTTGCATCTTTTAAGTATGTTAAAGGGGATGGATTTGTTCAAAGATTTGGTGATTCGGATATGATGGGAAAGAGAAAAACCGTATGCCCGGCGTTACATTTAGATTTATCATTTTCTGCATATTGGTCTTCTGCCGGACAGGAAAGTTACGTTGACAGCAATCCTAAAGATGAAAGTGAGACAGAAGAACCAACAAAAGAGCCAACAGAAGAGACGACAGAAGAACCGGCAAAGAAGCCGAAAGAAGATAAATCAGATATAAAAGCAACAAAGCTTGAGTTAACGGGTATTTCTAATAAGGTTGCAGCAGGCAGAAAAATTACTCTGACTCCGGTAGTTACACCAGATGACACTACGAATAAAACGGTGAAATGGACCAGCAGCAATGAAAAATATGCAACAGTAGACAGCAAAGGGGTGGTAACCACCAAAAAACAAGGCGCAGGGAAAAGGGTAACCATTACTGCTGTGGCAGACGATGGCAGTAACGAGAAAGCAACCTATGAAATAACTATTATGAAGCATGCAGTGAAGAGCATTAAACTGACGGCAAAGAATAAAACGGTAAAAGCAGGAAAGAAACTGACCCTAAAAGCAACAGTAAGGACTAGTGGAAAGAAGGCAAATAAAGAGTTACAATGGACTTCCTCCAATGAGGCCTATGCTGTCGTTACGAAAAAGGGTGTAGTTAAGACGAAAAAAACCGGAAATGGGAAGACAGTTAAAATCACTGCAAAGTCCACAGATGGAACCAATAAAAAAGCAACATTTAAAATAAAAATAAAGTAATGGTTTATCTGGCGACGGGATAAAAGGCCGTACAGAGTAAATCAGGCGGCATGTTTTCAGGGATTTACCAGCATACACTTCCGTATGGTTTCAAAGTCTGCGGGGCCAATCTCCAAAAGCCTTTGGTGGAATTTCTTTTCTGAGTAATTTTCCATTTCCTGGTTTTGGTAAGCGGTTTTTAAATCCATGATTTCCAGATAACCGATAAAATAGCTTAAATAATTTGCCGGGGCTTCCACTACATAGGAATAGACGTCTTCAGCGTAGTAGCTGTTAAACCCGTTGTCCTCAAAAAATTTCCGGGTGTCGGTTAAAGTCCAGCCCTCATAGTTTACGCCTAAGTCAATGCGGGCGCTTAAGGCTAAGTTGATGATGCTGTCAGCCTGATAAAGACGGCAAAGGGAATTTCCCTCTAAGGGATAGTCTAAAAATGTATAGGCGTTGATTTCTGCATAGGTGGCCCAGCCCTCCACATAGCCGGGATAGTTCAAAACCTGTCTGATACAGTCCGGTTCCGTCTGGTTAAAATACACAGTCTGGTACAGGTGTCCGGGAAAGCCCTCATGGGCAAGGGTGGTAAAAAGGTTTCCATTTTCTTCACTGGTATACAGCGGATTGATATAAATGGTATTGTTCCGGCAGTCGTCGAAGGCGGGAATCATATAAAAGGCCGGACTCTGGGAGGCGGCGAGGCTTTCCGAAACGGTCTTTGTCTCATAGGAAGGAGCCTCTTTTAACAGGGGATAATCCTCCCGAATCATCAAAGAAAGGGCCTCTAAGATTCCCTCCGGGGACTGGTAATGGCTTTCCGGGGAATTTTCACAATAATACAGATAGGCTTTCTGGTCGGTAAGGGCGATGTTCAGCACATTGCCCACCGCTTCTTTATAGGCTCCGTCCACCATGGAAATTAGTTCTGTAAGCGGGCGGTAGGAGCCAGTGGCGCTCTTTACCATCAGAGAATAATATTCCTTGCCGTTTGGCAGGGCGGCAAGGCCGTAAGGCGTATCCTCCTCCATGCAGGATTTGAGAGAACGAGGAGAATTTTTTTCTGCGCGGGGTTCGGAAGAACGAGAGGCGTCCTTTTTTGCAGAACCATCATTGCTTGCTTCGGAGGAGGTCCCTTTTAAGTAGGAATAGAGGGATTCATAGGCGGGAATCACATACTCATTTACATAGGCTTCATTTTGTTTTTTATACCGAGCCTGTTTTCTTTTGGACAGGCCCTCTAGCCTCGAAATCCGTTCGTTAAAGGTATCGATAAAGCTGTTGTCCCCCTGTTTGAAGCCCGCTAACAGTGTCTTTAGTTTTTCTGTTGCGGAAATCCGGAGAAAGTCAGGCGCAGGGGTAAGCAGCGCGGCCCGCCTGTCTTCATATTTGATTGCGTCCTCAAAATAGTCCGGAACCTGTTTTAACAGGCGCAGATAGGTTTTGATATCCTGTTCCGTCCGCAGGGGGTACTCGCCTAAAGTGACCGGCAGATTCGCCTGAATACCGGAGGAACCGCCTAAAAGCTCCTCATAAAAGGGGTAATCCGCCAGGGCGGCGTTTAATTCCAGATGCTTTTGCAGGAGGGAGCAGGTAATTTGCTGATTATCAGTCAGGGATTTTTGGGAAAAGCGGCGTAGGCAGTCCGACATGAGAGAAAGCGTTTTCTGGTTAGTCCCGCTGTCGGCAGATTTTACATACTGATTGTAGGAAAAGGAGGTAAGCCGGGGTTCTAACCGGGGAATCTGGTATTGCTCCGGCTTTGTCAAAAGATAGGCGGTAGTGACGGAGTCGGAGGAAGCTTCATAGCAAAACAGGGCGTTTGTCAGCTCGTCAAAGCTTTCCGCCTTCTGCATGGTTTCTAAAAGGGCGGTATGATAGGCAACGGCGGAGGAAGGAGCGCCTTGCCCGTTTTCCTGCCGGCAGACGAAGACCGGCGCGATAAGCGCGGCAAAAAGCAGGAGGAAGAAACAGCTGGAAAGGATAGATTTTTTCGGGTTTTCGGAAAGAGGTTTATGTAAAACAGAAAGAATTTTCATAGGGACTCCGAATAAAAAGTTCCATACAGTATATGATATAGGAAAAAAATATATTTACATTTTGCCAAAGTTTTAATATGATGAAGATAAAAATACAGCGCACAAAAAAGGGTTCGGAGAAAATGGAGCCGGAGATTTTTGAAGGCGGCTGGAATCAGGAGGTGCAGATATGGGATTTGACAAAGATTTTATCTGGGGCGCGGCTACGGCGGCATACCAGGTAGAAGGGGCGTATAATGAGGATGGCAGAGGGTTGAGCATCTGGGATGTGTATGGGGGCGTTCACGGCACTACCCGCTATAACGAGACAGGAAAGACGGCCAGCGACCACTATCATCGGGTGGACGAGGACATAGCCATTATGAAGGAAATCGGTCTTAAGGCGTACCGCTTTTCGGTGAGTTGGACCAGAATTTTGCCGGAGGGAACCGGCAAGGTCAATGAAAAGGGGATTCAGTTTTATTCGGAGCTGGTGGACAAGCTGATAGCCAACGGAATCGAGCCCATTGTCACCCTGTATCACTGGGATTACCCTTACGCGCTGCACAAAAAAGGGGCATGGTTAAACAGTGAATCCTCCGAATGGTTTTTGGAATATACAAAGCTGGTGGTGGACGCCCTGTCTGACCGGGTGCAGTACTGGATTACCATTAACGAACCCCAGTGCATATTGGGCTGCGGCTACTGGAACGGCGGTCACGCCCCCTTTGAGCACGCCCAGTCCGGCGACATTTTAGAAATGGGAAAAAATGTGCTCTTATCCCATGGGAAGGCGGCAAGATATATCCGGCAGCACGCCAAAAAGGAGCCGAAGATTGCTTTTGCCCCGATAGGTCCCTCTTATATCCCGAAGGACAACAGCGAAGCGGCCATTGCCGAGGCAAAGCAAAAGACCTTTTCGACCATGGGCGAGGGATTTTCCTTCAGCTTAAGCTACTGGTCCGACCCGGTATTTTTGGGGCATTATCCGAAGGAGCTCTATGACGATTTCGGGGACAGGGTTCCGGAATTTACAAAAGAGGAATGGGAGCTGGTAACGGAGCCTTTGGATTTTTACGCCACCAACATTTATTATTCCCAGGGGGATAAGTCGGGAGAGGGATATCCGGAGAACCGCTATCAGGGAAGTCCGGAGACGCATATCGGCTGGCCGATGGCACCGGAGGTAATGTACTGGTCCGCCAGATTTTTGTACGAGAGATACGGCAAGCCGATTATGATTAGTGAAAATGGCATGGCCGAGCATGACTGGGTATGCTTAGACGGCAAGGTGCATGATACCTACCGCATTGACTACACCCACAGGTATTTAAGGGAGTTTATGCGGGCGGCTGACGAGGGGATCCCGCTTATGGGATACCTCCACTGGACATTAATGGATAACTATGAATGGGCGGAGGGGTATACCCAGCGGTTTGGGCTGGTGTATATTGACTATCGCACTCACCAGCGGATTATCAAAGATTCCGCATACTGGTACCGGGATGTGATTGCCAGCAACGGGGAAAATTTACTTTCGATATAAACTTAAATTAAGGGAAAAAGTCCTGCAAATAAGGTGTAGCAGGGCTTTTTTCTTTTATAAGTAATTCTGACGATTTTCTTAAAAATTGTCTATTTTATAGATTCTTATTTTTTCACGTGGTATACTGAGTGGGAAACAGGGGGACGTGCATTGTGTTTGCGAAAGTCTCTTTACGGAAGGAAGGCGTTCGGGCACAGAATCAACGAGAAGAAGGAGAGGAAACAGGATGAAGATGAGAAAAGCAAAACGGTTAGCAGCATTTGTGTTAGCGGGAATAATGATGATGTCTTTAGTCGGCTGCGGTAAGGGCGGCAGCAAAGACAGCAGTAAGAAGAAAACAACAGATGTAAAGAATGTGACATTTGCCGTCAGTGATTTTGCTTTGGAGGGCGTAGAAGGAGACATAAGTACGATTGTGGTTAAGGGCGACAAGCTTTATTTTACCAGCTATGAATGGATTGAAGGTGATTCAGCCAGTACAGAGACAGAAGATTCCTCCGGCGAAGATGCTGTTGATGAGGGAACAACAGGGGAGGACGCAGACAAAGAAGATGTGTCGGAAGAAGATACATCAGAGGAGGACGCAGACAAAGAAGATGTGTCGGAGGAGGATACATCAGAAGAAGACGCAGACAAAGAAGATGTGTCGGAAGAAGATACATCGGAGGAAGACGCAGACAAAGAAGATGTGTCGGAAGAAGATACATCGGAGGAAGATGCAGATAAAGAGGATGTGTCGGAGGAAGATACATCAGAGGAAGGCGGGGAGTCAGAAGAGAAAGAAGAGACGATAGAGGGCACCTCTATTACCAGAATGTATATGGCTAATGCGGACGGAACCGGTGTGAAGGAAATTCCGCTGCCGGAGTTAGCGGAGCAGGATTGGATTAATACGCCTATGGTAAATGACGCAGGAGAAATCGTCATTTTGATAAACAGCTATGATGAAAAAACCGAAAAGCAGACATATACTCTGGCGAAGTTAGATGCGGACGGCAAGGAGCTGCAAAGGGAAGATGTGACAAAGGTTCTGAATTTCGGCACTGAGGAGTATATGAATAAGATTTTTCTGGATCAACAGGGCAGAGTGGTTATTGCTACAGAGCAGGCGATTAAGGTGTTAAGTGAGGATTACAAATCCTTAAAGGAGATTAAGAATGATAAATATATTGAGGCGGCTGCTTTGACAAAAGACGGACAGATTATATGCGGATTCAGTGATGAGGAAGGCACCAAAGCGCAGGTCTTAGATGTTGACGGAGAAAAATGGGGAGACAGCTACAAGCTGGATATACAGTATTTTTCCAGTCCGGATGCGATGATGAATGGCGATGCGGATTATGATTTCTATTATTCAGACGACAAGGGTATCTATGGTTACAGCTTGGCAGATAAAAAGCAGACGAAGCTGTTAGATTTTGTGGCGTCAGATATTTCTTCCCAGAATACCTATGGTATTGTGCCTGTCAATAAGGACGAGATGATTGGGCAGGTCTGGGATACGCAGGGAAAGTCCAACGTGGTCAAATATGTAAAGGTAGATCCTTCCCAGGTGGTAGATAAGACGACCATAACTTTTGGCGGCATTTATATCGATGATAATATTAAGACAGCGGCTATCGAATTTAATAAGACCAACAAGGAATACCGGATAGAGTTTATCGATTACTCTGATAATGAAGATCCGGCGACGAAGATGAACGCAGATATTGTAGCCGGTAATATACCGGACATTATATATGCAGATACAGGCGATTTAGAGCGATATGCCGCAAAGGGGATTTTAGAGGACTTGATTCCTTATTATGACAAGGATGAGGAGTTAAATACCAGTGATATGATTCCTGCTGTTTTTGAGGCGATGAAGATTGACGGCAAGCTTTATTATGTGAGCCCGAGTTTTGGTATCAGTACCATTTGGGGAAGTTCAAAGGTACTGGGGACGGAGAAGGGCTGGACATTTGATGAATTTCTGGCGTTAATGGAGGAGCAGGGCGATTCCGTACAGGCTTTTGCTTATAACACAAAAGAGGGATTAATCTATGATTTATTGGGAACCGGCCTTTCCGGTTATGTCGACTGGCAGACAGGAGAATGTAGTCTGGACAGCCCGGAGGTAAAAGCCATTTTGGAGTATTGCAATACCGGTGTGGCCGAAGAGGATATGGATTATGAAAATCAGCCATCCCTGCCGACTATGGTGCAGGAGGGAAAAGTGCTGTTAAATGACGGCTGGATGAGTTTAGACGAACTGCAGATGCACAAAAAGATGTTTGGCGGCGATATAACCTTTATCGGTTATCCCAACAAGGACAAAGAAGGCTCTTATTTCAACATGACAACGCCGATTGGCATCTCTGCCAAGTCCGAGTACAAGGATGTGGCGTGGGAGTTTGTCCGTACCTTTATGACCAAGAAATATCAGGCGGTAAATGAACGATGGAATACGCCTACCCGCCAGGATTGTTTGGATATGATGATTAAAGCCCATACCACGACAGAGACCTATACAGATGAATTTGGACAGGAGATTGCGCCTGTGGACAGCGGTTATGGATATGACGGCTGGGAGGTAGAGATTGGTCCCAGTACGCAGGAAGAAGTGGAGCTTTTCACCGATTTGATTAACAGTACCCATAGAGTGGGCGGCTATGATAATAAGATTATGGAGATTATTCAAGAGGAGGCTAAGGCTTATTTTGCCGGAGACAAGAGTGTAGATGAAGTGGTTGATATTATCCAGAACAGAGTATCTACCTATGTTAATGAGAATCGGTAATATGAGAGAAGAAGGGGACAGGATATGTCAAAGCAACCGGTGACTGAAGACGGAATAGCATATAAGAAGCCAAAGAAGAGCAAAAAGGACAGAAGAAATGCAGCACTTTATTTATCGCCCAGCTTGCTGGGCCTGCTGTTTTTCTTCATTGTCCCCTTTTTTGTGATTATTTTTTATGCGGTAGTGGATAATCCGATTAACCGGGAATTTGTATTTCTTGATAATTTTATCAGCATTATACAAAATTCCTCCTTTCAGCAGGCGGTGAAGAACACGATAACATTTTCTTTGGTTGCCGTTCCGCTGGCAGTTATTTTATCTCTGGTCATGGCAATGCTTTTGGAGCAGAATATCCCCATGCGCAGCCAGTTTCGGACCTTTTTCTTAAGTCCCATGATGGTTCCGGTAGCCTCCATTGTGCTAATCTGGCAGGTGTTGTTTGACTATCACGGCGTGATTAATGAGTTTATCCAAAAGTTAAATATGGCGCCGATTGACTGGTTTAAATCCGACTACAGCCAGATTGTGGTGGTGGTGTTATTTTTGTGGAAGAATCTGGGGTATAATATGATTCTTTTTATGGCGGCCCTGAATGCGATTCCAAGAGATATTTTAGAGGTGGCTACCTTAGAGAGCGCTACGGAATTTCAGAAATTTTGGTACATCAAGCTGCGGTATCTGTCCTCTACCATACTGTTTGTGGCAATCCTGTCCTTGATTAATTCCTTTAAGGTATTTAGAGAGCTTTATCTGTTAGCCGGGGATTATCCATACAAATCCCTTTATATGTTACAGCATTTTATGAACAATACGTTCCATTCCTTAGATTATCAGAAATTGTCGGCGGCGGCAATCCTGATGGCCATTGTCATGTGCATTGTCATCGGCATATTGTTCTTTGTGGAGGATCATTTCGGAAAGGATGTGGAGGAAGCATGAGAAAATGGAAGAGACGCCTTAAGAAAATACTTCTGACCTTTGTGGCTTTAGTCTTTGCGGTTTCCTTTTTGCTGCCGACCATACTGACGATAGCCAATTCCTTTATGTCGGAGGGAGAGATTAACACGAATTACGGCGTGATTTTCAATCAGTTTAAGGAACCGGAATACGGGGAACGGAACACGGATTATGTGTCGGAGACAGTCAATCTGAAATTCATTCCGGATATGGTGGATTTTTCCCAGTATTCCACAGTGCTGTTAAAAAGCCCGGAATATCTGCTTAAATTCTGGAATTCGGTTATTCTCACAGTGCCGATTGTCATATTCCAGATATTGATTGCTTTAGGGGCGGCCTACAGTTTTACCCGGTTTCGGGGGAGAATCAGGGAATTAATCTTCTTTTTGTATGTGGCGCTTATGCTGATGCCCTTTCAGGTAACGCTGGTGCCTAATTATCTGGTGGCGGACTGGCTGCATATCTTAGATACCAGATGGTCCATTTTGCTGCCCGGATTCTTCGCTCCCTTTAGCGTGTATCTGCTGACGAAGTTTATGCGGAGGATTCCTACCTCCTTAATCGAAGCGGCGCAGTTAGACGGGGCGAATGAATGGCAGATTTTTACCCGGATATGTATTCCGCTCTGTAAGGGAGCCATTGCGTCCGTAGCCATTTTGGTGTTTATTGATTACTGGAATATGGTGGAGCAGCCGCTTATTATGCTTTCGGATGCGGATAAGCATCCGCTGTCGGTCTTTTTGTCCCAGATTAATTCCGGCGAGGTAGGACTGGCGTTTGCGGTGGCAACGATTTATATGGTGCCGACGATTTTGATCTTTTTATATGGGGAAGAATATCTGGTAGAAGGTATTTCCTACTCAGGAAGCGTGAAGGGATAGGAGGATAAGGAAAATGGAAAAAAGCCGCAAGGAAATCATTAAAAAGGCAGCAGTAATATTTTTGGCAGCAATGCTGGTGCTGACATTTTTTTCAAATACCATTATGAACTATTCTCTGCCGGAGGTGGCAACGGAGCCGGTGTACAGCGGTTCGGTATCCAATAAGGTAAGGGGACAGGGTGCGGTGGAGGCCAACTCGGATTATGAGGTGACGGTAAGCGGCGCCAGAGTGATTAAAGAGGTAAAGGTGGAGGTAGGCGACTCTGTAGAGAAGGGACAGGTGTTGTTTACCTTTGAGGAGGGCGAAAATACGGAGCTTACGGAGGCGCAGGACACCTTAGACCAGATGGAGTTAGACTACGCCAAATCCCTGTTAAAAAGCATGCCGGACTATGAAAGTGACAACATGGATATTAAGTCGGCAAAGGAGGACTTAGAGGCTGCGGTAAAGGCCAGGGATAAGGCGAAGACGACAGCAAAGGACTTAAAGGCGGCAAAGTCGGCAGAGGAAACGGCGAAGAAGAATGTGGCTGACTTAGAAGAGAAGATAGAAGCCTTGCAGGAGCAGATTGAAACCTATGGCACCGTGGGCAGTTACGAGGAGGCCAACGCCCAGGTGACAGCGCTTTCGGATGAGCTTGCCACATTACAGAGCCAGCTGCAGTCCTTAAAAGATGAATTAGCGGCAGCAACGGGAGAAGAGGCTTCTGAACTGCGGAGAGACGTACAGAATAAGGAGTTGGAGATTACGAATAAGACCTCCGAGTTAAATGCGGCTAAGCAGACGGCTGCCGCGATACAGAATACATCAGCCACATATAACAGTTTGAAAAGCCAGTTAAGTGCGGCCAACAAAGAATTAAAAAAGGCACAGAGTACATTACAGGATAAATCAGCAGAGGTGGAGAGATTAAGCGCCCAGCCGACTCTGGCAGATGCAAAGGCGGCGGTAAAGGAAAAGCAGAAGGCGCTGACGCAGATGCTATTGGCGTTAAAGCAGAAAAAAGAGCAGGATTCTTTGGCGCAGCAATCTGAGGATTTGGATATGAAGGCAGCCGAGGAACGGCTGGAAAAGCAGAGGGAGCTGGTCGACAAGTTACAAAACAGTAACGACTTAAAGGAGGTCAAATCCAAGGATGCAGGCGTTGTTTCCCAGATTGATTTTAAGGCGGGGGACAGTGTGACGGCGGATGTTCCTCTGGCAAAGATTCAACTGGCGGAAAGCGGTTACATTGTGACGGTTCAGGTGACCAAGGCTCAGGCCAATCTGATCCGGGTAGGGAATGAGGCTACCATAGAAAATATATGGGATGATGATGTGTCTGCCACTGTAAAAAGCATAAAGGCGGATCCGGAGAATCCCAACCAGAACATGATGATTACCTTTGAGGTAAAGGGAAATGTATCTATAGGGCAGAATCTGGCCTTGTCCGTCGGAGAAAAGAGCAACCGTTATGACGCAGTCGTTCCCAACAATGCGGTGCGGGAAGACAGCAAGGGAAAATTTGTGTTAGTGGTTACGGTGAAGGGAACGCCGCTTGGCAACCGTTACAAAGTAAAGCGGGCGGATGTAGAGGTTCTTGCCTCTGATGACAGCTATACCGGTCTTCAGGGAGGAGTCTATGAAGGAGACAATGTGGTAACCAATTCCTCTCAGCCGTTAGAGGAGGGTATGCAGGTAAGATTAGTGGAGTAAGCCATGGTGATTAAGATAAAACAAAAGGAACTTCATATCAGCCGGAAACAGGTATATCTTCTGGTACTAAATGTATTTCTGATTGCGGTTTTCCTGATTATGGGGGGCCGGGCGCAGTCGGCAAGAGAGGCGCTTTACTCCCAGCAGGCGGCTGCCAGATGGGAGGATAAGGCCGGTTCTTATGCCCAGGTCAGCGCATTTATTTCCCCGAACCTTAAGCTGCAGCAGGAGGGAATTGCCGGAATCCGAAGCTCTGTCATGGAAACCCTGTCTGCGGATTCTCTAAATGAGAATTCGGAAGGCGGAAGGGTGTGGTTAGACGCTTTCAGCGGGGAGTGTCAGGCGCAGGTCCGCAGGGAGAATAATGTGCTGTCTGTGACGGCGGTAGGCGTGGGCGGAGATTTCTTTCAGTTTCATCCGCTGCCGCTATTGTCCGGCAGCTATATCTCAGACGAAGACTTGAATCAGGACCGGATTGTCGTGGATGAAAATTTTGCCTGGGCCATGTTTGGCTCTAATGATATTGTGGGAATGCAGATATGGATGGGCAATGTGATATACACCATAGCGGGGGTGGTAGCGGTAGACGACGATTCCCTGTATCAGATTGCCTATGGGGAGAGCAACCGCATATATGTCCCCTATACCATGCTGCAAAAACAGCAGGAGCAGCTTCAGATTACCTGTTATGAGGCGATAATGCCCAATCCCATTTCCAATTATGGATACCGCACTCTGCGCAAGGCTTTTGGCATAGAAGAAGAGGCGGAGGAAGCGGTTAAAAAACCGGATAACCCATTGAATTTTGAGGATGTGGAAGTGGTGGACAACAGCGTCCGTTTTGACTTCGTTCCACTGTGGAAGGGCATTGCCAACCGCAAGTATCAGATGATGCATCCGGCCTTTATCGGCTATCCCTTCTGGGAGAACCTGGCAAGGTTAGAGGAACAGCAACAGCAGAACATTTTAATCCTGCGGCTTTTGTTATTGATATGTCCTTTTGTTTGCCTTGTGCTATGGCTTTATAAGCTGTGGCATAATCGGAAGTGGACGGTTAAGGGGCTTGTATTAAAGACTTATGACCGGATATTAGAGCGGCAGGCCCAACGGGCAGAGGAGAGAAGGGCGGCTAAAGAAGCGGAGGAAGCCGAAGTTGTGTCGGAAGAAGCTGAAAATGCGGAAACGGACGAAATCGAAGCTGTATCGGAAGAGGAAATTGTGGAGACGGAAGCCACGACGGAGTCAGAACCAGAGGACGAGGCGGCGCTGCAGTCCGTCACATCAGAGGATATATTTCATATTTAGACAGTATGCAGGCAGATGGGAATATTAACTGTTTTGATTCTTCCGGCTGTAATGACGGGTTAAGGTAGCCAAATTCAATGGCTTGTGCTATAATTATTAAACCATAAAAACTAAGATATTAACATTTCAATGAATATTTCGGAAGGGCTTTGACAGGCAACCGAAGGAAAGCATATAGGCAGGTGATAAAATGTCAGATACAATAAGTAAAATTATATATGAGTTTTCTTTTCAGTTAAGAAAGTTACTGAAAAATGACTTGTCAAAGATTATTTTATATGGTTCTTATGCCAGAGGGGATTATCGGGATAATTCGGATGTTGATGTTATGATTTTAGTGAAAATATCTCCGGCGGAAATTGAAAAAATAGAAGAAGCTATATTTGATTTGGCATTTGATATTGAAATGAAACACGGACTCCATATTTCACCGATTATCAAGAACGAAGAACAGTTTGAATATTGGTTGGAGGTTTTGCCGTTTTATCGAAATGTATGGAATGAGGGAGTGGAACTGAATGGGTAACAAGGAACGGGACTTGTTAAAAGGATATATTTAGACATTAATATGTAATAGGGATTTTACAGGTAAATTTGCGATAATGCGGAAGACTGTATATTCTTGACAACAATGGGTAATTTTACTATAATAGAAATCAGCCAAAAATAGAATGAGCGATGAAGAGAAGAGTAGATTTGGAAAGTCCTGACAGAGAACCTGATAAGCTGAGAACAGGAGAGGACGGAACAGGTTGAAGATGGTCTTGGAGCTTCTTTTGTGAGAGCATATTTCCGGCGGGGACACTTACATTCGGCAGAACCGGCGGGGAAGGCTTTAGCGAAGGACGGGCGCACCCGTTACAGTGTAGGCTGGTGAAAGCCAGCTAGTAAGGTCAGTATAGTAATATGCAGATGAATTAAAGTGGTACCGTGAGAGATAAACTCGCCTTTAATAGTTTTAAAGGCGGGTTTTTTTTACTTAAGAAATCATGCTTGCGGTACGGATCACACTCTGAAAATCTTTCATTCGGATAAGGTAGTGTCAAGTGACATATGAAAAACTGAGCTGAAAAAAACAGGCTCCGGTGAACCTTGAAAAATGCAGATATTAA
>CANREG010000038.1 GCA_947629565.1 uncultured Lachnospiraceae bacterium | reverse complement strand
GTTAGTGTATAATTTTAATTGGCAAAATAAAGGGAAGAAGTAAAATACCTCTTCCCAATCATACAGTTTTTCTTTATGATATTAACTGCTAAGAAAAATACGTAAAGGAGACTGTATGATGAGTACCATTGTAAAGGAAAAGTTGATTTCATTCAAGGAGTTAGAGAAAAAAATTTTTAAATATGTCTGTGAACTGGGGTGTGAAATTACCCAGATGATTTTGGAGTCCTATGATAAAGAGCTTGCGGCATCCAGAGACACCAGGCAGTATCGCGATAAGGGAAGCCGCAAAACCAGCATAAAGACAGTTTATGGAGACGTAGAATACGGGAGAAAGGTATACCGAACCAGTCTTGAGAATGGAGAAACGGCATATGTTTATCTTCTGGATGAAGCCATGCAGATGGATAAAATAGGACTGATATCCACGAATCTGGCAGAAAAGATAGCCATGACGGTAACGGAGTCGCCTTATCGAGTTGCGGCAGATACCATAAGCAGTACCTGTGGGCAAAATATCAGCGCCGGAGGCGTATGGAACATAATGCAGCGTCTTGGAGAACGAATCAGTGAAGAGGAAGAACATGCGGTAAAACAGATGAATGCCAACCAGTCAGAAGGAACAAAGGAAATACCGGTGCTCTTTGAGGAAATGGATGGAGTATGGCTTCACATGCAGGGTAAAGACCACAAAAGGATAAAGAAACAGGAAATGAAGGTATTTACCATGTATGAGGGATGGGATGCAGAAAAGGAGAAACAGAACCGCAGTACACTGGTAGAAAAGACAATGTTTGCAGGTATGGAAAAAAGTACCGGGTTCCATGAAAAGCGGGAGGCATGCATCCGTAAGAAATATAATGCAGATGAAATCGGACAACGTGTTCTAAACGGAGATGGAGGCAGCTGGATAAAGGAACCCTATGATCCGGAAACTATTTTCCAACTGGACCGCTATCATGTGTATAAAGAGATTACAAGAAAGATCAGTGATAAAAAGGCACAGGAGGAAATCAGAAGGCTTTTTGATGAGGAGAAAGCGGAAGAAATGCTGGAATATATAAAAATATATGCAGACAGCGTGGAGAGTCCGGATGAAAAAGACAAGCGAAGCAGACGCGCCAAAGAATTATATCAATACCTAAACAATAACAGGAATGGTCTGCTGCCATACAACAAGCAGGGAATAACAATACCGGAACCGAAGGAAGGTATCATATATAAAGGAATGGGGGTACAGGAAAGTCAGAACTGTACGGTAATAACGCTTCGGATGAAAAACAGAAGGATGCGCTGGTCGGTAAACGGGGCAAACAATCTTGCCAAAGCATTGTACCGCAAGGAAAACAAAGAATTGATAGAAACAATAGACCGTTATACGGATGGTCTGGCATTCACAATGCAGATGCAGGAAATCGTGGAAACATTAAGTGCAGCCAAAGCCCCTAAGAATGACGGAAAAGGTAATCCGTATGTGGATGTGGTCAGTGCCCATATGCCGTTATTGGAAGCTATGCAGACCGCATCAAGAAAGGCATTTAAAAGAGCTTTCTGTTAAACGGGTTAAAAGAAGCCCGGCAAGGTTTATTTAGTGTACAGAAAAATACGTCAAATATCATTGAGAAAAAACAATGGAAAAGTTGCCAACGATTACTTGACACAAACAAAATTTTTTTCATACTTGAAATGGTGGTTTGAATAGATTATAATAAATGAAAAAGAGACACCCGCATATGCAGATGTCTCAGTGGTGCTACCGATAGACGGTTAGCCCGATAGTGTTTTGGTAAAATAGCCGCACAGTTTGTCGGGACCGGGCGGCTATTTTCCTGTATTATTATCCTTACCAAAGGAATATCCTATTCCAAAACAGGTCAAACCAAAGCTCAACACTGTAATTAGTTCTAAAATATCCATGGCTCGGCCCTCCTTTCCCAGATTCCTTTACAGGTTTCTATGTAAACGGAGGGTCACAGTCCCTCCGGAGAGGGCTAACCGCCTACCATCTTGGCAGCTCCATTGTTATAATAACACAAAATCAGCATTAATTCAATTTTAAATAGAATATTTTATATTAAAAGATTTAATTTCCCTGTTCCGTAGATTTTTATATGTTGCAAAACCGACTTTCATTACCAGAGATTATAATGTATCACATTATCCAAAGAATATGGTTTCTGTTCAATGTCCTTTATCCCTTCAGCGGGTTTCCCCACAGCTATGTAGCAGGGCATAAGATAATCCTCCGGAAACTTTAATACGGCCCTCGCCCAATCGCCCTCATCTTCCAAAGGGATACGCAATGCGGAGGCATACCCTTCCGCTGTAATTGCCAAAAACATATTCTCAATACAGCACCAAATAGAAGCCAGACCATTTAAATGAGACAGGTTATCCGGGTGCAATATATCTGTTTTCTGCTTGAATAATGGAATAATCACACAGGCGGCCTCCGCTAACATCTGATATTGCTTCGGAATTGCATTTCGGTATGCCCTCTGCTGGCAGGCGTCATCTAAATTCCAGTCCTGTAAAATCGCATTCACTTCTTCATTCGATATCTTCATCGGTATTTTTTCAATCAACTTCTGTACCGTCTGCTTGTCCTGAATCACAATAAAATGCCAGTCCCGCATATGGTCGTTGGTAGGAGCTTTCATACCCGCCTCAATAATTTTCCTGATAGTGGCATCATCAATTGTTGCATTTGCAAAATCCCTTATCGTTCGGCGCTTGTTAATCGTTTCATAAAAATCCATATCCTTTTCCTCCCATTATTTCCTATTTTCTTCTATCCACTTCACAGCAAAATCCACCAGTGCCCTCTGGCTCATCATGGAAATGCTGCCGTTTCCCAATGGTACATGCCGCACCTGTCCGGTCTGTTCAAATGCCTCGCCAATTTTCAGAAAATCCTCTCCGTCTACCGCCAGTGTTTCATAATCCCTCCACACCCGCTGCCCGTCAACCTCTATAACACTTCTTTCCACAACCGTATGTTTGCTTGGATAATCAGCTCTTGCATCGGCTAAATGCAGAGAAGTATTTTTATCATATCCAACGCCAATCAGCAGCACATAACCGTCTAATTCATACAGCCTGCCAATCGGCGAACCATCACCAAAAATATTAGACAGGTCATGATTTTCTGTCAAATATTCTGCATATCGGCCCCATGCCGCCACTGACCTTGCAGGGTGGTCACTTCTAATCGTACCCGGCCACTGACGAAACATTTCCGGTACAGCGCCCATCGTATTTGTTGGTGTAATCCGTTTATCATAAGCGGGCATATATTCACGAATAGCAGACCACCATTCTTCCGGTTCCTCCCAGTAAACCCCTGTTGCCGGGTCTAAATTTTTCCATGATTGTGTAGGCATCATAATCGTTCCCTCTTCTCCAACACATTCCATCAATGCTTCAATCAAAGATTGCGCACCGCCACACACATAACCAAGACTACTCAGTGATGTGTGCACCATAATAGTCTGCCCCTTTTTAATGCCTGCGTCTCTAAAAGCTGTCTTAATGTCTTCGGGAATTACTAACTTTCTTTTTTCCATTTTGATATTTCTCCCCTCAAGAATGTACTTTGGCTTCTGTACCTACAGCAAATCCAAAAAATCCATCTGCCCGTCTTTCCACAATCTCTGTTCCGCCTGCCTTACCACATCATTTTCCGTAACCCTGCCTATCAGCAGCGGAGAATCCGGTTCATGCAGCTTCCTGTTTCTTATCACTGTCTCCCTGTCATAATTGGCGTAGCAGTACACACAGCCATGACCGCAGGTGTTATAGGCTCCAATATCCGCCCCAAGCAGACAGGCGCACTCCTTCCGGGGATTGGGCTTTCTCGGCACATTCAGGCGGAACCCAAAGGCTTTTTCCAGTACCGCCCGTGACAGACAGCCCTCCGCATCTACATTATCCCTGACAAGCGTTTCCTTTTCGCAACATAAATGTATCTGCATATTCTCCCTCTTCGCTATTTCAGAAAATGCAGCAATAATTGTTTCCTGCTCATTTTTTGCGACGCTGCGGACTCCTTTAAAATTCCGTTTTGTCTTTTCATAAAGGTCGATAAAGCTGACTACGCACTGCCCCGTATACCCGGAAAGGGCTTTTGCCATCTGTTCAAACCGCTCAATATGATAATCAACCGAATAATCGTCCGTTATAAAAATGGGATCATACCGCCAGCTTATTCTCTCTGCGCCAACCTGCCGGGAAAGTTCGTGAAAGGCTTTCATCACCTGCTCCTTAGGCGGCACATAGGGCTCAATCTCTTTGCCGTAGGGGGTAATCGTCACAAACCAGAACATGGGAAATGCGGAAAGCAAAGACAGCCGGTCAAGCATAGGGGCGGGATTTTTCGTACAGAATACAATCCCGTCAATCACCTCCGGACTTAATCGATACCGGGTAATCTGTTCAGGGTAATAGGGATTGCGGCAAAGCACAAAGCCTTCCCGAATCCGGTTATAGAACCAGTCACTATAATAAGCCGGTATGTCCGTCCTGCTGCCTGTATTTAATATCATGGTATTGCTCTCCTGTATTTCTTCGCATTTATGCGCTGTTTTCCTGTACTTATAATCCCATTATGCTATAAAAAATTATTTCTGTCTATTGATTTTTGCTATACGCTTTTAATATGTTGCTCCATATCATTTATACTATATACATGTTCCATGTTCTCAAATAGCTCTTTCAATTTGCCTCCTGCACCCTTCCAGACGATTCCATTCCAAAATACAAAAAAAGACCCTCTAATCGTGCAGCAACACGGTTCGGGGGCCGTTTCTCCGTCCACATGGACTTATCGTTTCTTTTAGCCTACTGGCATTATAGCATATGCAATATACGATAGTGTAAATTATAATAAAATTATCGCTTGGAGAACTGCGGAGCACGCCGTGCAGCCTTCAAACCATACTTCTTTCTCTCCTTCATACGAGAGTCGCGGGTGAGATATCCTGCCTTCTTAAGCACCGGGCGGAAATCTGCATCTGCCTCTAACAATGCTCTGGAAATACCATGACGAATGGCGCCCGCCTGACCTGTAAATCCGCCTCCGCGAACATTTACAAGCACATCATACTTTCCTGCCGTATTAGTCACTACAAATGGCTGGTTTACAATCAGCTTAAGTGTCTCTAAGCCAAAGTAATCATCCATATCTCTTTTATTAATGGTAACTTTACCTGTACCAGGTGTTAAGTAAACTCTTGCAACACTGCTTTTTCTTCTACCGGTTCCGTAATATCTTGTCGTCTTAGCCACTGCTTTGTCCTCCTTCATTAATACTTAATCTCTAACGCTTTCGGCTGCTGTGCCTGATGCTTGTGTTCCGGACCAGCATACACATGAAGCTTGGTAATCATCTCCCGGCCTAAAGGTCCCTTTGGAAGCATACCCTTAACGGCCTTGCGGATTACCTCTTCCGGCTTCTTGGCTAAGAGCTCCTTCAATGTTGTCTCCTTCAGTCCGCCTACATAGCCTGAATAGTTGTAATATACCTTCTGTTCTAACTTCTTGCCTGTTACTTTAATCTTGTCTGCATTTACCACGATTACATAATCGCCGGTGTCAATGTGCGGTGTGTAAGTCGGCTTGTTCTTGCCTCTTAAAATGCTTGCAATCTTAGATGCCAAACGGCCTAATGTATGTCCTGTAGCGTCAACTACATACCACTCTCTGTTAATTGTTGATGGGCTTGCCATATAACTCTTCATGGTGTTCCTCCTTAAATCATCCAATATTACCGTCCTTCATACAAACACACAGATTATGCTGCAATGTCCGAAACAGCACTCTCCTCCATATCATATGAAATGACTTCTTCTATCACCACCTGCCGTTCCGATTGAAGTGGGTTTGACAACCGAACATCAAGTGATTTCAAAACCGCACAACGCCGGGGCTAGTGGCATTTGCACAGTCTTTGCCTATCGTCACAGTTAAACATTATATTATAAATACCCTTCCCTGTCAACGAATTTTTTCCCTAAAATCCACCAAAATTGTACATTTCTACCCCTTTTCATTACTTTCCCCCGGTTTTGGCGGGTATCTTTCTCTTATCCGCCGTTTATGTCTGAAAACCGCCGCAGAATAATCTTTTCCCATTTTCCCGCACTGCCATCGGTTTTAAGAAATCCTGCTGCCGGTCCGTCCTGCATATTTTATTGCACGTGCTTACGAAGAACTCACACCGGGAAGGGGTGACTGGGAAACATCAGCAGCCCCTTTGAAAACGCCGGTACTTGCGGAGGCCCTGCAATAATCCGTCATTTGGCAGATAAGAAATCGGGCCTCCGCTTACGTACCGCTGCGTTTTCGACAGAGCGCAAGCGTGGCTGCATGATGTTTGCCCAGCACCCCAAACCCGGTGTTCAAACACTTCTTCGCACGTGCATTATGCAGGACGGACCGGCAGTGGATTTCTAAAAAACCGCGTGTCGGGAAAATTGGGAAAAAGATTATCATGCGGCGGCGGGCACACTATGAGGCGGCGGATAAGAGAAAGATACCCGCCAAAACCGGGAAATTAACCGGAATAGGGGAAGCTTTCATTGGGGTACTCGATTTCTAGCAGGGTGAGACCGCAGGCAGCCGCTTTATGGCCCGCCCGGGTTCGGTCTCTGGCCTCTAAGATTTGCTTGACTTGAATGGGTTCAATCATTCCCATTCCCACTTTTAGCAGGGTGCCTACCATAATTCTTACCATATTGTAGAGGAATCCATTGCCGTTGATTCGTATGCGCACCATGTTCCCCTCCCGGATAACCTTGATGTAGTAGATGGTACGCACTGTGTTATCCACCTCATCCTTAGGCGTGCAAAAGCTTTTAAAGTCGTGTTCCCCCACAAGGTAATCGGCAGCCTCCTGCATTTTTGTCTCGTCCAAATGATAGTATACGAACAGGGAATACAGCCGGACTAAGGGATCAGGAAATTGAGCGTTATAGATACGATATTCATAGGTCTTTCTGGTATCGCAGTAACGGGGGTGAAAATCCGGCGCCACCTCCTCGGACTTCTGAATCCGGATATCGTCCGGCAACAGATTATTGACCGCATAGCTGATTTTATCCGGAGGCATAGTCACCTCCGCATCAAAGACCGCCACATTGCCTAACGCATGAACGCCGGAATCCGTCCGGCTCGCTCCAATCACTGCAATCTCCTGTCCAAAAAACCGGCTCAAGGTCTGATTGAGCACTTCTTCTACTGTAATTCCGTTTTTTTGAATCTGCCAGCCACAGTAATTGGTTCCGTCGTAGGCCACAGTCAGTTTAATCCGTTTCATAACAATCTCCATTTATCACATTATTTTAATCGTCCGTTTTCTGATAAAATAATTTCATCGGCTACAACATAATTGCCATGCTTATCATGAGAGCCAGATAAAGCACCACAAAAATATATGCAAACCCGTCTGCTCTTTTATACCGCAAGGGTTTCATTTTAGTTCTCCCCTCGCCCCCATGATAGCATCTGGCGTCCATAGCTAAAGCCAGCTCGTTACTTCTCCTTATGGCCGAGACAAAAAGCGGCACCAAAATGGGCATCAGCTTTTTTAACCGGACAAACAGATTTCCCTCCTGAAAGTCCACGCCCCTTGCAGTCTGGGCTTTCCGAATCCGCTCCATCTCCTCTGTCAGAACCGGAACAAAGCGCAGGGCAATCGCCATAATCATGGCAAATTCATGCACCGGCACCTTAATCTTTTTGAGACCTCCCAGCATTTTTTCCAATCCGTCTGTCAGCGCGTTTGGCGTAGTGGTATAGGTCATCATGGAGGAGCCAATCAGCATAAAAACCAGCCGCAGCCCCAGATAGACCGCCGACACCAGACCGGCTTCCGTAATCCGCAAAAAGCCCCACTGAAACAAAATCTTTGCGCCGGGAACCGTAAACAGATTCACAAGCACCATGAATATTATAATCAACATTAACGGCCTTAGCCCCCTAAAGATAAATTTAAGGGGAACTCTTGACAAGCCGATGTATATTGCCAGCGTTACAAATGCCGCCGCATACAGATAGGGATTTCTGGCAAAAAACAGGGTTGTCACATACACCAGAGTAAAGATGAGCTTTGTTCTGGGGTCAAGGCGGTGAATCACAGAGTCCACATTATAAAATTGTCCGATTGTGATATCCTTACCCATTATGCCTCCTGCAATTTCATCAATTCCCCGCAGATATCCGCCATCCTGCATTGATTTGTATCTACGGAAATTCCGGCGGCGTCAAGGTCTTTCAACAGCTTAATGCCAACCGGCACGGAAAGTCCCAGCCGCTCCAACAAATCTGCCTGTCCGAAGACTTCCGCCACAGCGCAGTCCATGCAGATTTTCCCCTGGTCTAACACAACCACCCGATCTGCATACTCCGCCACTTCCTCCATATCGTGAGAAACCATGACGATCGCCATTCCCTTCCCTGTCTGCAATTCCCTGAGCATCTGCAAAAGTTCTTTTGCCGAAACAGGATCCAACCCAGCTGTGGGCTCGTCCAAAATCAGATATTCGGGCCGCATGGCCAGTACTCCGGCAATAGCCACCCGCCGTTTCTGTCCCCCGGAAAGCTGCAGGGGCGAGGCGTCATAAATGTCATCCGGCAACCCTACCGCAGCAAGCGCCTCATAGGCCCTTTTTTGCGCCTCCACTCTGGGAATATCCATATTCTGCGGGCCAAAACACACATCCTGCTCCACCGTCTCCGCAAAAAGCTGATATTCCGGGTACTGGAACACCATACCCGCCTTTTGGCGCAGTTCTTTTATCGGGAAATCTTTCTCTGCGATATCCCTTCCATTAAAATATACATTTCCCGCCGTCGGCAGATACAAACCGTTTAAATGCTGTAACAGAGTGGATTTTCCGGAGCCTGTGTGTCCAATAACCGCCACAAACTCCCCCTTGTCAATTCCAAGGCTTATATCCTGCAAAACCTTTCTCTCGTGGGCAAACCCCACATTATAGGAATAGCTGACATGGTTTAACAAAATGCCCTTCGTCAACGTATGTTTCCCGACGTTTTTCCGAACCATATCGCTTTGTGTCTGTTTTGCCGCTATTTCTCTGTCTGCCAAAGGCGCTGCCGTCATTCCTGTGTCCGCTTTTTCTGCTGTTTTGCCATATTTTTTCTGAAGAAGACGGCTTAAATCCTTTACTGTCCGGACGGTTTTCATTTCCTCTATCGATATTATTTCCTGCCCTAACAGAAAATACAGATATTGGTAAAGAGGCGGCATTTCAAGCCCGCATTCCTCCAAAAGTTTCCTTTGGGAAAATATGTACTCCGGCGTTCCGCTATCCATAATTTTCCCCTGTTTCATCACAAAAACCTTATCCGCATATAACACTTCATCCATGTGATGAGTAATCAGGATAACCGTAATTCCTCTTTCCTCCTGCAGGGTCTTCACCAGCTTTATCATCTTCTCACGGCCTTTGGGATCTAACATCGCTGTGGCTTCATCAAAAATAATGCATTTCGGCTCCATGGCCAGCACGCCGGCAATAGCCACCCGTTGTTTCTGTCCTCCGGAAAGCTGGTTGGGGGACTGGGTACGGTACTCCTCCATATCCGTTGCCGTCAGGGTTTCCTCTACCCGGTTCCAAATCTGCTCTGTGGAGACGCCCAGATTTTCCGGGCCAAAGGCAATGTCCTCCTCCACAATGTTACCCACCATCTGGTTGTCCGGATTTTGAAATACCATACCGGCTCTCTGCCTTATGGAAAGCCGCCATTCTTCGTCCCTGGTATCCATGCCGTCGACAATGACCTCTCCCTGGCCGGGCAGCAGCAGGGCATTGATCTGTCTGGCAAGAGTGGATTTTCCGGAGCCATTTTGTCCCACAATGGCTATAAACTCGCCTTCCTTTACCTCAAGGGAAATATCCCGGAGAGCTTCTATCATTTCCTCCACATCGCCGTTTTCGTCCCGCCTGAAATATTCAAATGTCACATTTTTTATATCAATCAATCCCATTTTGAAGCCTCTCAGCAAATCTTATCTGTACAGCAAGATAGGGGACTGTAAAACAGTCCCCTATCCTATCCTTACATGCTGTGTTATACCAATTCGATAATAACTTCCATTGCTGCATCGCCCTTACGCGGTCCAATCTTAATGATTCTCGTATAACCACCGTTACGGCCTGCATACTTCGGTCCATACTCATCAAATAACTTCTCCGGCAAATCTACCTTCTTGGTGCTGCGTTTTCTGCCGGCTCCCTCAGCAGGAACCTCAACCACCGGATAAAGAACCTTTAACATCTGTCTTCTTGCATGAAGTCTTGACGGCTGATCCTTCTTAACCTTCTTCTCAACCTCGTCGTATACGGTAACCTTCTTGCCGTCTACAACCTCTTTGATTCTCTTGCCGTCCTTATCCTTCTTTGCAACCTTGGCCGTTACCGTAACCTCATCATAGTTATCCTTTTCCTTAACTGCCATTGCAATCAGGCTCTCCGCAATCTTGCGAATCTCTTTTGCTCTTGCCTCTGTGGTTCTAATCTTACCATGATATAATAACTGTGTAACCTGGTTACGCAGTAATGCCTTTCTGGCTGCCTGTTTCTTTCCAAGCTTTCTATACATTGCCATGATGTACATCCTCCTTCACTTTGCTTACTATTATTCGGCTTAAGTGTATTCTCTTATAATAATTAGTCGTCTCCGCTGTTTAAGGATAATCCAAGTTCCTTTAACTTATTCAGCACTTCCTCTAAAGACTTGCGTCCCAAATTCCGAACCTTCATCATATCCTCCGGAGTCTTGCTGGTCAATTCCTCAACCGTATTGATTCCTGCCCGCTTTAAGCAGTTAAATGAACGTACTGACAACTCTAACTCATCAATGTTCATCTCTAATACTTTTTCTTTCTCATTGTCTTCCTTCTCAACCATAACCTCGGCGGATTTAGCATTCTCGGACAAATCGATAAACAAGCTTAAATGCTCGCTTAATACCTTTGCCGCCAGACTGACAGCCTCATCCGGAGCCAATGTTCCATTGGTATATACGTCCAATGTAAGCTTATCGTAATCGGTAATCTGACCGACACGGGTATTCTCCACTGTAAGATTCACACGCTCTACCGGAGTATAAATGGAGTCTACTGCAATCACATCAATAGAAGTATCATCCTTCTTATTCTTATCAGAGCCCACATAGCCCCGTCCCTTGGTAATAGTCAAATCCATATCAAGTCTTGCTTCCGGACCGCTTAATGTAGCAATCACCAAATCCGGATTCAGAATCTCAATATCACTGTCAACATGAATATCCGCAGCAGTTACTACCCCTTCTCCTACATATTCAATGTAAGCCTGCTTGGGTTCATTGGAGCTGCTGTTATTCTTAATTGCCAGTTCCTTGATGTTCATGATAATCTCAGTCACATCTTCCTTCACGCCCGGAATAGAACTAAACTCATGCAAAACGCCTTTAATCTTCACATAGCTTACAGCCGCACCCGGCAAAGACGATAACATAATTCTCCGCAGAGAATTACCAAGTGTGGTGCCATAGCCTCTCTCTAAAGGTTCAACTACAAATCTACCGTATCTGTTGTCTTCTGAAATCTCCGCAATCTCAATTCTTGGTTTCTCAAATTCAAACACGCTGGAACCTCCTTCTAAATATTGCAATACTCTGCAGCCTAAACCGCTGCCGGATATTACTTAGAATATAACTCGACGATAAGAGTTTCGTTAACAGGCACATCAATCTGTTCTCTGAGTGGTAACTCAAGCACCGTACCAGAAAGATTCTCCTGATCTGCCTCTAACCATGCCGGAACTAATCTTCCGCCGGTCACCTCTAAAATATCTTTATATCTCTGACAAGATTTGCTCTTTTCACGAATCTCAATCTTATCTCCAGCCTTAACTGTATAAGAAGGAATATTAACACATTTGCCATTTACAAGCACATGCTTGTGGTCAACAATCTGTCTTGCTTCCTTACGCGTTCTTGCAAAACCCAAGCGGAAGATTACATTGTCCAATCTGGATTCCAACAATACCATCAGGTTCGGACCTGTTAAGCCCTTCATGCGCTCTGCCTTTGCATAAAGATTACGGAACGGCTTCTCCAATACGCCATAAATGAACTTTGCTTTCTGCTTCTCACGAAGCTGTAAGCCATACTCGCTCATCTTCCTATTTGCTCTGATTAACTGTCTCTTTGATTTCTTATCAATTCCGAGATACATTGGCTCCATGCCTAAAGATCTGCATCTCTTAAGAACCGGTGTTCTATCTACTGCCATTATACTGTACCTCCTATTACACTCTTCTACGCTTTGGTGGACGACAACCGTTGTGTGGAACCGGTGTCACGTCACGGATACTTAATACCTCAAGACCTGCTGCCTGAAGGGCGCGAATTGCCGCCTCACGTCCGGAACCTGGTCCCTTAACCATAACATCCACTTTCTTCAAACCATGAACAAGAGCTGCCTTGGTAGCTGCCTCTGCTGCCATCTGCGCTGCATAAGGCGTAGACTTTTTAGAGCCTTTGAAGCCGAGTTCTCCGGCGCTTGCCCATGAAAGGGCATTGCCTTCATTATCGGTTAATGTAACAATTGTATTATTAAAAGATGACTGAATATGAGCCTGTCCGTGCTCAACATTCTTCTTAACACGCTTTTTCGTCACTTTTTTTGTAACTTTAGCCATTAGACTTAACCTCCTGTTAAATATAAATCAAACTATATTATTTCTTCTTATTTGCTACAGTTCTCTTCGGACCCTTGCGCGTTCTCGCATTGGTCTTAGTCTTCTGTCCGCGTACCGGCAATCCCTTTCTGTGACGGATTCCACGGTAACATCCAATCTCCTGTAACCGCTTAATGTTCATGGCAATCTCTCTACGCAGATCACCCTCAACAACCTGTGTCTCGTTAATGATCTCACTAATTCTCTTAACCTCATCATCTGTCAGATCCCGAACACGGGTATCAGGATTAACATTTGCTTCTTTCAAAATACGCTGAGATGATGGAAGACCAATACCATAGATATAGGTAAGTCCAATCTCAACACGTTTTTCTCTTGGTAAATCTACACCTGAAATACGAGCCATTGTGACTGTGCACCTCCATAAATTCATTCTTTTTGTTAAAATACGGACCAACAACTGCCTGCGTATCCGTATGGATTCCATACGGGTGAAATGCATACGCCTCTCGCCATCAATCCATTCTATTCATATGTTGTACAGGCTAATGACAACCTGCACTACAGCCGCTTTCTTCATCATCTTCCATACTTATAATGATCATATGGAAGGAACTTCACACTGGGAATACAGTGCTACTTGGGTCAACTGGTAAGCAAACACCTTAGATGGGCTATCATCTAACCTTGTCTCTGCTTATGCTTCGGGTTCTCGCAGATCACTCTGATACTGCCTTTTCTTTTAATGATCTTGCACTTATCGCAAATTGGTTTAACGGATGCTCTAACCTTCATTAAAATCTCTCTCCTTTCAAAAAAGTCCGTTACGGATATCTATTCTAACATTTCTGTGCAACCATTGCAAGCAAAAATTTCTATATTTTACAAATTTATGCACCTTTTGCTTACTTTTCTCTCCATTTAATCCGTCCCTTGGTTAAATCATAAGGAGATAGTTCCAAAGTTACCTTATCACCGGGTAATATCTTGATATAATTCATTCTCAGCTTGCCACTGATATGGGCCAGCACTTCATGGCCATTTTCCAACTCTACTTTAAACATTGCATTGGGCAGCTTTTCTATTACCGTTCCCTCAATTTCAATTACATCTGCTTTAGACATATATAAATCCTCCTGTCATTTCTTTCATATTATAATGGAATCCCCGGAGCCTGAGAAAGGATTTCCGGTTCCCCTTCCGTAATCAGAATTGTGTTTTCATAATGGGCTGACGGCATACCGTCCTCCGTAACCACCGTCCAGTCGTCATCCTCCCAGTAGACATCAAATTCTCCTAAGTTAATCATGGGCTCTACCGCTATCGTCATTCCCGGACGAAGCTTCATGCCTCTGCCCCGGCCCCGTTCCACAAAATTGGGAACCTCCGGTTCCTCGTGAAGCTTTGCTCCCACGCCATGACCGACCAAATCCCGAACCACGGAATATCCATGGGATTCTGCGTACTGCTGGACTGCACGGCCAATATCCGCAATGTGCTTGCCCGGCACCGCTTCCTTGATCCCCTCAAAAAAACATTCTCTGGTTACCTTTACTAACTCTCTTACCTCATCGGATACTGCCGGCATAATCAGGGTTCTTGCTGCATCGGAATGATATCCTTTATAAATTACCCCTGCATCTAAGCTTACAATATCGTCCTCCTGTATAATACGGTGCTTATCCGGTATTCCGTGTACGACCACTTCATTCAAAGAGACGCATATGGACGCCGGATATCCATTATAATTCAAAAAAGAAGGAGTACAGCCATAACTTCTGATAATCTCTTCTCCGATTCTGTCTACATCCTTGGTAGACATTCCTGGCTTAACCTGTTTTGCCAGTTCATCATGCGTGATGGCGAGGATTCTCCCCGCCTCACGCATAAGTTCAATCTCTGCTTTTGATTTAATTGAAACTGCCATTCTTACTCACCTAAAATACCTACAATCGCCTCAAATACATCATTCATATCAACGGTTCCATCTACCTCGCGGGTAATGCCCTTGCCATTATAGTAATCGATCAATGGCTGCGTCTGCTCATGATAAACGGCAAGTCTGTTTTTTACCGTCTCCGGCTTGTCGTCGTCACGGATAATTAAATCTGCGCCGCAGGCGTCACACTTGCCTTCCACCTTCGTTGGGCTGTACACAATGTGATAGGTTGCGCCGCAGTTAACGCAGGCCCGTCTTCCGCCCATACGGTTGATGATATTCTCATCCGGAACCTCTACATTAATCGCATAGTCAACGCTTTCGCCAATGGCAGCCAATGCCTTATCCAACGCCTCTGCCTGGGGAATGGTTCTTGGAAATCCGTCTAACACATAACCTTTCTCACAATCCGGCTCCTTGAAACGGTCAATCACAAGATCAACGACCAGTTCATCCGGTACAAGCAATCCCTTATCCATGTACTCCTTTGCTTTCGCACCTAACTCTGTGCCGTTTTTGATGTTTGCACGGAAAATGTCGCCCGTAGAAATGTGCGGAATACCGTACTTTGCTGCAATCATTTTTGCCTGGGTTCCCTTACCTGCGCCCGGCGCGCCTAACATAATAATCTTCATAACCTTATCCTCCTTTATATTTTTCCCTCTCTGATAACCACCGAAACCGCAGAAAAATATAGCATTTTCCTACGGTTTGCCGTGTTATATTATATTTTCATCAGTCATTTAAAAATCCGGAATAATTGCGGACTAACATCTGAGACTCTAACTGCTTCATGGTCTCAAGAATAACTCCTACGATAATAATTAAGGAGGTTCCACCAAAGGATACATCCGCCTTAAACATTCCGTTAAAGAATATAGGAATCAGGGCCACAATCAACAGTCCGATTACACCGATCAATACAATGTAATTCAGTATCTTATTCAGATAGTCCTGCGTCGGCTTACCCGGACGGATACCGGGGATAAATCCGCCGCTCTTCTTCATATTATTTGCTACCTCCATCGGATTAAAGGTAATGGAAGTATAAAAATATGCAAAAATAATATTCAATATAATATAGACAATCAGTCCTATGGACGCCATAGGAAATTCCGGATTGAACCAGTAATTCTGATTCATTCCCTGTAAAATCTTCTGCGCCGTCGTTCCCGGTGTTGCATTTACCAGATTGATGATAATTGACGGTACGGATAACAGGGAAGATGCAAAGATAATAGGAATAACCCCGGCAGTATTTACCTTAAGCGGAATATAACTTGCCTGTCCGCCGGCCATTCTTCTGCCCTGCATTTTCTTGGAATACTGTACCGGTATTCTCCGCTCTGCGTCCTGTAAAATGATAACCAAAATGGTTGTTCCGATTATCACAGCCGCAATCACACAAATTGCAATCACCATCTGCACAAGATCCTTATTCCGGATAAACATCTCATACAGGTTTGCAAAGTCGGCAGGCATACGGGATACGATATTAATCAACAAAATAATAGATATACCGTTTCCAATTCCCTTGTCGGAAATTCTTTCGCCCAGCCACATGATAATACAGCTTCCTGCTGTCAAAGTGACAATAATCGTTAAAATTGTAAATACATTGGATTCCCCTAAGGCTCCCTGTCTGGAAAATCCTATTGCCAGGCCGGCGCTTTCAATAATCGCCAGCAATACAGCCACATATCTGGTAATCTTCTGTATCTTCTTTCTGCCATCCTCACCGTCTCTGTGCATTTCCTCAAGAGCCGGAATGGCAATGGTCAGCAGCTGCATAATGATGGAAGATGTAATATACGGTGTAACGCTTAATGCAAACACTGACATTGACAGAAAGGAACCGCCGGTAAAGGAATCGATGAAACTATAGGAGCTTCCCACAACGCTTTCCAAGAATTGCTGTATCTGGGATACGTCAATGCCGGGAATCGGCAACTGGCAGCCCAGACGGACAACAACCAAAATCCAGAAAGTGTAAAAAATGCGCTTTCTCAACTGTTCAATCTTAAACGCATTGACTAAGGTTTTGAACATATTACATCACCTCTGCTTTTCCGCCAAGGGCTTCTATTTTCTCCTTTGCTGAAGCGCTGAATGCGTTTGCCTTAACGGTAAGCTTCTTTGTGAGCTCTCCGTTGCCTAAAATCTTAACGCCGTCCTTCGGATTGCTGACAATACCTGCACCAACCAAAGTTTCAACAGATACTTCTGAACCTTCCTCAAATACATTCAATCTTGAAACGCTGACTGCAACAATCTCCTTTGAGTTCCGACAGGTAAATCCTCTCTTGGGAACTCGTCTATATAATGGCATCTGACCACCTTCAAAGCCCGGTCTCGGTGCGCCTGAACGCGCCTTTTGACCTTTATGGCCCTTACCTGCAGTCTTACCGTTACCGGAACCATGCCCGCGGCCTTTTCTGAAATTATCACTCTGCTTAGAACCTTCTGCCGGTTTTAATGTAGATAAATTCATTGATTTGCACCTCCTTATCTTTTCATTAAATCTCTTCAACCTTTACCAGATGTCTTACCTGCTGAACCATGCCCTTTGTAGCGGCGTTGTTCGGCAATTCTACTGACTTATTTAACTTTCTGAGACCTAATGCTTCCACTGTTCTTCTATGCTTTGGGATTGCTCCGATTGGAGATTTCACCAAAGTAACTCTTACCTTATCTGCCATTTTTCATGTCCTCCTTAACCTAGAACCTCTTCAACGGATTTGCCGCGAAGTCTTGCAACCTGCTCAGGAGTCTTTAAGTTTGAAAGTCCCTGGATTGTAGCTAATACTACATTCTGCTTATTGTTAGAACCTAAAGACTTGGTACGGATATTCTTGTAACCAGCCAGCTCCAAAACAGAACGAGCCGGACCGCCTGCGATAATACCGGTACCTTCAGGAGATGCTTTTAACAGAACAGATGCACTGCCAAATTCTCCGGTCCAGTCATGAGGTATGCTTCCACTATCGTTAATGGGAACCTCGATTAAACTCTTAATCGCATCCTCTTTGCCCTTACGAATTGCCTCAGGAATCTCGGCTGCTTTACCGATCCCTGCGCCGACATGACCATTTTTGTCACCTACAACTACAAGAGCAGCAAATCTCATATTACGTCCACCTTTAACAACCTTGGTTACACGCTTGATGTTAACAACTTTTTCTTCTAATTCTAATTGACTGGCATCAATAATTGTATGCTTCATAAATTGTTTTCCTCCTTATTAGAATTCGAGACCAGCTTCTCTTGCTGCATCTGCTAACGCTTTAATCTTACCCTGATATATAAATCCGCCTCTGTCAAAGACAACCGTCTTAATACCCTTATCCAATGCCCTTTGTGCAATAACCTTGCCTAAATAAGCTGCTGCCTCCACATTATTAGTCTTTTCAATCTCTGACTTGACCTCTTTCTGCACAGTAGAAGCTGACACCAAAGTGTTGCCGACTGTATCATCAATAATTTGAGCGTACATATGATTATTACTTCTGAATACAGCTAAACGTGGTCTTTCAGCAGTGCCACTAAAGCGGTTACGGATTCTTAAATGCTTCTTTGAACGAACCTCACTTCTTGACTTCTTATTAATCATCCTATCTCACTCCTTTATTATTTCTTACCAGTCTTACCAACTTTGCGTCTAATCACTTCATCAGCATATTTAATACCCTTGCCCTTATAAGGCTCCGGTGCTCTCTTTTCTCTGATTTCAGCGGCATATTGGCCAACTTTTTCCTTATCGATACCGGAAACTGTAATTGTGTTACCGTCAACCTTGGACTCCAAACCCTCCGGATCCTCAATCTCTACCGGATGAGAATATCCTAAGTTCAATACCAGCTTCTTTCCCTGCTTAGCTGCTCTGTAACCAACACCGTTTACCTCTAATACCTTTGTATAACCTTCAGTTACACCGATTACCATGTTATTAATCAATGTTCTTGTCAGACCATGTAAAGATTTCATCTTCTTTAAATCATTTGGTCTGGTTACATGGATTTCTTCACCTTCAAGCTTAATGTCCATTTCCGCAGGTAAAACTCTACTCAGTGTACCCTTTGGTCCTTTTACCGTCACTTGATTATTTTCTGCTATATCAACAGTTACGCCTGCCGGTATAGCGATAGGCATTCTTCCGATTCGTGACATGCCGTTACCTCCTTAAATATATATAACCTGTTCGGCTATCATTAATATGAAAATTTATAACTGTAAAATATCCGTTCTACCATACAAAAGCTAAAACTTCGCCGCCAACCTGCTCTGCGCGGGCCTGCTTGTCGGTTAATACGCCCTTGTTTGTAGAAATAATGGCAACACCTAAGCCGCCTAACACCTTAGGAAGCTCATCCTTACCGGCATATACCCGAAGTCCCGGTTTGGAAATTCTCTTAATTCCGGTGATTACCTTTTCATTCTTATCCTTACCATACTTTAATGTAATATGGATTGTCTTAAATTTACCTTCTTCAACTATCTCAACAGCCTTGATATAACCCTCTTCTAAAAGAATGTTAGCGATTGCTTCCTTCATCTTTGAAGCAGGAACATCAACTGTATCATGTTTAGCAGTATTCGCATTGCGAATTCTAGTAAGCATATCTGCGATTGGATCTGTCATTGTCATTTACCTCCTTCAAAAATTTACCAGCTTGCTTTCTTCACACCTGGAATTTCACCCTTGTATGCTAACTCACGGAAGCAGATTCTGCAGATTCCGTATTTCTTTAACACTGAATGTGGACGACCACAAATTTTACAACGGGTATATTCTCTTGTAGAGAATTTCTGTTTGCGCTGTTGTTTAACAACCATTGCTTTCTTAGCCATGAATCTTCCTCCTATATTATTTCTTAAATGGCATACCAAATAAGGTTAACAGCTCGCGGGCTTCCTCATCGGTCTTAGCGGTAGTAACGAAAATAACATCCATACCTCTTACCTTGTCTACTTTGTCATACTCAATCTCAGGGAAAATCAACTGCTCTTTAATACCCAAAGCATAATTTCCTCTTCCGTCAAATGCATTAGCGCTGACGCCCCGGAAGTCCCGGACACGAGGCAGAGCCAGATTGATCAGACGGTCTGCAAACTCATACATTCTCTCGCCACGGAGAGTCACCTTACAGCCGATTGGCATTCCCTCTCTCAACTTAAAGTTCGCAATGGACTTTTTCGCCTTCGTGATTACAGCCTTCTGACCTGTGATAATCTCCAAATCCTGAACTGCTGAATCTAAAACCTTGTGATTTTCCTTTGCTTCGCCAACGCCCATGTTGATTACAATCTTCTCAAGCTTGGGAATCTCCAAAGCATTTTTATAACCGAATTTCTTCATCATGGCGTCTTTAATCTCGCCATTGTACTGTTCCTTTAATCTACTCAACTTCTGCGGCCTCCTTCCCTGCATTAGTCAATCTTTTCTAACTTGCCGTTCACCTTGGCCACACGAACTTTGTCCTTCTTCTCGCCCTGGAATCCGATTCTTACCGGATTGCCCTTGTGAACATACATTACATTAGAAATATCAATAGGCGCTTCCTTTTCAATGATACCACCCTGCTGATTGCTCATGCTTGGTTTGGAATGTTTGGAAACCATGTTGACGCCCTCAACTAATACTTTATGATTCTTGATATCTACTGATAAAACCTTGCCTTTTTTGCCTTTGTCCTTACCAGTGATAACCTGAACTAAATCATCTTTTTTAATCTTGCTCGTTGCCATCCTGACACCTCCTATAATACTTCCGGAGCCAGAGAGACAATCTTCATAAATTTCTTATCTCTAAGCTCTCTTGCTACAGGCCCAAAAATACGGGTACCCCTTGGATTCATATCATCCTTGATGATCACAGCAGCGTTCTCGTCAAATTTGATATAAGAACCATCCTTACGGCGGGCTCCCTTTTTCGTACGAACGACAACCGCCTTAACAACGTCACCCTTCTTTACAACACCGCCAGGCGTTGCATCTTTCACAGAGGCAACGATGATATCACCAATATTTGCATATCTTCTAGTTGAACCGCCTAATACCCTGATGCAAAGTAACTCTTTTGCTCCGGTATTATCCGCAACCTTAAGTCTTGTTTCCTGCTGAACCATTGTACTTGCCTCCTTAATTATTTCGCTTTCTCGATGATCTCCACAAGTCTCCATCTCTTATCCTTAGATAAAGGTCTTGTCTCCATCACTCTGACTCTATCGCCAATGCGACACTCGTTGTTCTCATCATGTGCCTTTAACTTATAAGTTCTCTTCACAATCTTGCCATAAAGAGGATGCTTTACATTATCTACGATTGAAACAACAATTGTCTTATCCATCTTGTCACTTGTTACAAGTCCCACACGGGTCTTTCTCAGATTTCTTTCCACTGTATCTGCCTCCTTCCGATAATTAAGCATTTGCCTTCTCGGTCATCACTGACTGGATTCTGGCAATATTTTTTCTTACCTCTTTAATTCTGCTTGTATTCTCTAACTGGTTAGTTGCATTCTGGAATCTTAAATTAAATAATTCCTTCTTAGCAGCTACTAACTCTTCCTTTAATTCATCCACATTCTTAGCTCTTAACTCTTCGCGGTACTCCTTAGTTTTCACTGCCTGCACCTCCTTCTAAATCTGCCTTGGAAACAATCTTACACTTAACCGGCAGCTTATGTGTTGCAAGTCTTAAAGCCTCCTTTGCAGTCTCTTCCGGCACGCCTGCAATCTCAAACATTACCCGGCCCGGTTTTACTACTGCTACCCAGCCTTCCACATTACCTTTACCTTTACCCATACGAACTCCGATAGGCTTAGATGTATATGGCTTATCAGGGAATATCTTAATCCATACCTTACCGGTACGCTTTACATAACGGGTCATTGCCACACGGGCTGCCTCGATCTGATTGGATTTAATCCATGCCGGCTCCATTGCAACAATACCATATTCACCATTGCTGATCTTATTGCCTCTGGTTGCCTTTCCTGCCATGGAACCCCTGAACTGCTTTCTATGTTTTGTTCTTTTTGGCATTAACATTATTTATCGCTCCCTTCCTGATTGTTCTTCGCTGGAAGTACTTCACCATGATAAATCCAGGTCTTGACGCCAACCTTACCGTAGGTGGTATCAGCCTCTGCAAAACCATAGTCGATATCTGCACGAAGTGTCTGAAGCGGAATAGTTCCCTCGCTGTAGAACTCTGTACGAGCCATATCTGCGCCGCCCAGACGACCGGAAACAGAAGTCTTGATGCCCTGTGCGCCGGCCTTCATGGTTCTTCCCATGCAGGACTTCATCGCACGGCGGAAAGAAATACGGTTCTCCAACTGTGCAGCGATATTCTCAGCTACTAACTGCGCGTCTGCATCCGGCTTCTTCACTTCCTTCACATCCACCATAAGCTTCTTGTCAGTCAATTTTGCAAGCTCTTTCTTGAGGTTTTCAATCTCTGCTCCGCCCTTACCGATTACAACACCGGGCTTTGCAGTATAAATGATAACCTTTAATCTGTCGGACGCTCTCTCCATCTCAATTCTGGAAACCTGCGCATTGTAAAGCTTTTTCTTCAAAAACTTACGAATTTTATTATCTTCTACTAAATTGTTTGCAAATTCGCCATCCTTTGTGTCGGCATACCATCTGGAATCCCAATCCTTAATGATACCGACTCTTAAACCATGAGGATTAACTTTCTGTCCCATTCTTTGCCTCCTTATCTTTCATCAAGCACAATCGTGATATGGCTGGTTCTCTTCTCAATTCGATAAGCCCGGCCCTGTGCCCTCGGTTGAATTCTCTTCATTGTTGGCCCCTTATTTGCATAACACTCTGCAATATAAAGGTTCTCTGCTTTATAATTCTTATCCGGATAATTGTTCTCAGCATTTGCAATGGCTGATTTTAACAATTTCTCTATTACACTTGACGCATATCTCGGATTGTAAGCTAAGATAGCAAGTGCGGTCTCTACATCCTTACCTCTGATGGCATCTAATACGAAACACGCCTTGGTTACAGAAACTCTTGCATAGGAAACCTTAGCCGACGGTCTGTTATCCTTGTTCGCATTTCTCTCTCTCTTTATCTGGGATCTATGTCCTTTTGCCATGGATGAACCCTCCTTTCAAATCTGATTATCTAACTTTTGATTTCTTTTCATCCTTGCCATGTCCCCTGTAAGTTCTTGTGGAAACAAACTCGCCGAGCTTGTGTCCAACCATATCCTCTGTCACATATACAGGCACATGTCTTCTGCCGTCATAAACTGCGATTGTATGCCCTACGAAGCTGGGGAAAATGGTGGAACGACGAGACCAGGTCTTGATAACCTGCTTATCGTTGCCAGCATTCATAGCATCTATCTTTTTCAGTAAATGTTCGTCTGCAAATGGTCCTTTTTTAAGTGAACGCGCCATAATCAAACCTCCTTATATTATTTAACATTCTTGCCGTCTCTGGTTCTGACGATCATCTTATTGGATTGCTTGTTCTTCTTACGGGTCTTAAGTCCCAGTGCCGGTTTACCCCAAGGTGTACATGGACCCGGTCTACCAATACTGGTCTTACCTTCACCACCACCATGCGGATGGTCGTTGGGGTTCATAACCGAACCACGAACCGTAGGTCTGATACCCATATGACGCTTGCGTCCTGCTTTACCGATATTCACCAGACCATGCTCGATGTTGCCCACCTGACCGATGGTTGCACGCGCCTGAATCGGAACCATTCTCATTTCTCCTGACGGCAGACGAAGGGTTGCATACTTGCCTTCCTTTGCCATAAGCTGTGCTGAGTTACCTGCCGAGCGAACCAGCTGTCCGCCCTTGCCCGGATAAAGCTCAACATTGTGTACCTCTGTACCAACAGGAATTGCCTCTAATGGCAAGCAGTTACCAACCTTGATATCTGCATTGGCGCCATTCATCACCTTATCTCCAACCTTTAATCCAACCGGAGCTAAAATGTACGCCTTTTCGCCGTCTGCATAGCTAATCAGCGCAATATTGGCTGTTCTGTTCGGATCGTACTCGATGGAAACGACCGTTGCCGGTACATCATCTTTTCTTCTCTTAAAATCAATAATTCTATATTTTCTTCTGGAACCACCGCCATGGTGTCTTACTGTAATCTTTCCCTGATTATTACGACCGGCATGCTTCTTTAAAGAAGTTGTAAGGGATTTCTCTGGTGTTGTCTTGGTGATAACATCAAAATCCAAACCAGTCATATTTCTTCTGGAAGGTGTATATGGGTTATATGTTTTGATTCCCATTTTCTTTCTCCTTTCAATCTGCATTTATTATCACGCTTGCCTGCGTATGATTATAATTAACTTCTCTCTATTGAGACCGCATCTTATAAGCCTTCAAAAATCTCAATATCCTTGCTGTCCTCTGTAAGCTGGACAATGGCTTTCTTCGTCTTGGCTGTTCTACCGTAGACCATGCCGCGTCTCTTTTTCTTGCCGTTTAAGTTCATGGTGTTCACTTTGGCAACCTTGGTTCCCTCAAACATTTTCTCAACAGCTTCTTTAATCATGGTCTTATTTGCTTCGGGATGAACCTGAAATGTATATTTCTTATCAGCCATCTCGTCCATAGACTTCTCTGTAATGATCGGCTTCTGGATTACGTCATAATATTTGATATCTGCCATTATGCGTACACCTCCTCGATTGCTGCCACCGCATCCTTTGTAATCACGACGGTATCATACTTAAGGATGTCATAGACATTGATACTATTGGTCAGGGTCGTCTTTACATCCGGAATGTTCTTAGCGGACAGTACTAACTTCTCATCATTATCCTTCGTTACTACCAACGCCTTTGCAACCTCCAGATTCTTTAAAATCTCAACAATCTTCTTTGTCTTAATCTCATCTAACTTTAACTCATCTAACACGATGAACTTCTCCTCATTCACTCTTGAGGTCAGTGCGGAACGCATAGCGCCTGCCTTTTCCTTCTTGTTCATCTTGATAGAGTAATCTCTTGGCTTCGGTGCAAATACCACACCACCGCCAGTCCACTGTGGAGCTCTGGTAGAACCCTGTCTCGCATGACCGGTTCCTTTCTGTCTCCATGGTTTTCTTCCGCCTCCACGCACTTCAGCGCGGGTCTTTGCACTCTGTGTTCCCTGACGCTTGTTTGCCATCTGTGACACAACCGCCATATGAACCAGATGCTCATTTATCTCTACACCGAATACGGAATCATTAAGCTCTAACTTGTCAACTTCTTTTCCTTCGGTATTATAAACAGCTACTGTTGCCATTTTCCATTCCTCCTTCCTATAGATTACTGAGCGCTCTTAACAGTCTCTTTAATCATCACCAATGATTTCTTTGGTCCGGGAACGGAACCCTTAACCAAAATCACATCATTGTCTGCATCTATCTTAACAATCTCCAAATTCTGAACGGTAACTCTTACAGCTCCCATATGTCCGGCCATCTTCTTGCCCTTGAACACCTTACCGGGATCTGTTGCACATCCGTTAGAACCTGCATGGCGGTGATACTTAGAACCATGAGTCTTAGGACCTGTGTGCAAACCGTGACGCTTAATCGCTCCTGCAAATCCCTTACCTTTGGACTTGGCAGTTACATCAATCTTATCTCCTTCAGAAAAGATATCCGCTTTGATTACGCTCTCGCCTGCAACATACTCAGAAGCATTGTCAACCCGAAACTCTCTTAAATATCTCTTCGGCGTTGTGTTTGCCTTCTTGAAATGTCCCATCTCGGCCTTACCTGCGCCATGTGGATTTCTGATTACTTTCTTACCTGATACATCCTTTGTTACGATCTTTTCCTTTTTCTCACCGTAGCCGACCTGGATTGCTTCATATCCATCATTGTCTAATGTCTTAACCTGTGTTACCACACAAGGTCCTGCCTGCAATACGGTAACCGGTGTCAGCACACCGTCTTCATTGAAGATTTGAGTCATTCCGACTTTGGTAGCTAAAATTGCTTTCTTCATTTTAAAAATTTCCTCCTAATTAATCTACAGCGGATTGCCGTGGCAATCATTCTAAATTTGGCTTGCGCCCATTAGGTTTAACTGTACTTACTATAAATAATGTTATTATTTGGTCTTCATCTTTACATCGATGTAGACGCCGGCAGACATATCTAACTTCTGTAAAGCATCGATTGTCTTCTGTGTTGGCTGAATCACATCAATCAGTCTCTTGTGAGTTCTCTGCTCAAACTGCTCTCTGGAATCCTTATCCTTATGCACTGCCCTAAGAATTGTAACTCTCTCAATCTTGGTCGGCATTGGTACGGGACCGGAAACCTTTGCTCCTGTCTTCTTAACAGTATCAATGATGTTTGCTGCAGCCTGATCGATTAACTTGTGATCATAAGCCTTAAGTGTAATTCTCATTACCTGGTTTGCCATAAAAAAAGCCGCCTCCTTTTCGCACTTATTAGATAGGTACGACAAGCGGTGACTGTACACTCTCCCGTGTGTGTCATAAAATAATCCATTCTATAACCGAACACGTCATCTCCTTCCCGCAGGATGGTTATTGAGTACAGTGACTTGTCGTCAGTTTTTTAACTTGACATTCGCTCCACGGAAAAACCTGCCTTACCGGCAGCAACCTCGCGCTTCTTCGCTATCAATGTCACAGCACGGACTAGTATAACCTATGTTTCCTGCGATTGCAAGGATTTTTTTCACTAAATTGTATTTTTTTTCGTGCAATCTACAAGCCATGCGCCCCGCCCCCAACATATAGTGCGTCGTGCTTGCACGTAAGCACTATTTTGTTGGGGGCGGGGCATGTGGCGACAGCCACGACCGAGATGTAGCGCAGCGGAATCGAGGTTCGCATGGCTTGACAGCCCCGCGCAACAGTAGTGCGTCGTGCTTGCACGTAAGCACTATTTTGTTGGGGGCGGGGCATGTGGCGACAGCCACGACCGAGATGCAGCGCAGCGCAATCGAGGTTCGCATGGCTTGCGCAGCGCAACAGTAGTGCGTCGTGCTTGCACGTAAGCACTATTTTGTTGGGGGCGGGGCATGTGGCGACAGCCACGACCGAGATGCAGCGCAGCG
>CANREG010000037.1 GCA_947629565.1 uncultured Lachnospiraceae bacterium | reverse complement strand
GATGAGGAAGCCGGGCAGGAACTGATTAAGGATATATGGCTGAATATCGTTTTAGCGATAGGATTTGGCATAGCCAGTGCTGTATCTAAACCAATCATTAATATAGTATTAAAAAACAAGCTGGTCCGGGATTTTGGTAAGGATTTTATAGAAAAGATGCTGCGCAGCATTGACATAACGGATTTGGGGAAATATGTCAAGCAGCTTCGCAAGATGAATATCAGTGATGATGTCATCAGGGAATTTGCCGAAAAATACGGTAAGGCTGGGTTAGACTGGCTGCTCAGTAAAAAGGGTTTTGGACTGTCAGATGACATACTGAGAAAGCTGCTAAAGGCAGGAAATCTGGATGATTTTACGGATGATATACTCCGGGCAATCAAGAATTCTGACGGGTATGCGGATGATATTGTTGAGCAGGTCTTAAAATATGGAGATGATGCGGCAGAGGCGATAGGAAAGTATGGAGACGATGCGGTAGAGGTCATTGGTGATTATGGTGATGAAGCAGTTGAAAAACTGAAAGATGGTAAAGGACCAGAAAAGATATATAAGGATAATTTTATTAAAAAAATTGATAATATTAGAAAGAAGATGCCGAATAATAAATTAAAAAATGAAGGAAATATGGCAATAGCTGATGTTAAGATATCTGGTTTGAAAAGCGAGTATGTTGCTCATAGTAAAATTAATTCGGCATTAGATACTGGTGCGGATGTTGCAAATTTTTCATTTCTCAAATCAGAAAATGAACGTATTTTTACTACTTATGTTGAGGTGAATTATCCAAGATATCATGATACAGAAGCGAAAATTTTAGAAGATATTGCATCTCAAATAAAAGATATAAATGTTAGTGGTACAGTTCGTATGTACTCTGAATTGCCATGCTGTCAAAGTTGTTCAAACATTATATTGGAATTTAAAAGAAAATTTCCAAATATAGAATTAAAAGTATATGTAGAGTAGGAGTGTGAAATATGATTCATCAATATAACGAATTAAAGCAGTATATCAAGGAAGATTTTGATATGTTCTGTAAACAAATGAAGTTTAATGATGAGGAAATATATCTGGCTATTTTGGACGAATATATACATGGAGGTGACACTTCCGGTGTAAAGTATATTTGTATTTATGTTTTTATCATTATGAATTATATGAGTGAAAATATGAATGTAGAAAAGATTTATGCAGAGCTGAAAAAACGGATAGACAGAGTGGGTATAGAAGTAGTACGACAGGAATTGAATGAGGAGTACAAATTTTTTTTGGAGGATATGAATATTATTAAAAGTAAATTAAAAGAGTGTTATGATATTAAATGAACGCATAACGGAAAAAAACAGAGAAGATTGGGATGCCTCTTGGTGTATACAATTATCTGAAAAATAGCATCGGATATGAAAAATCAAGGAAATACGGAATAGACCCGATTGTAGGTGAAGAAAATCTTATATGGGCACCAAATCGTGTTGCGGGACAGCATGATATAGCAGCATTAGAAAAAGTGGTTAATACATTAAAGTCGGTTGATGAAGCTGGTGGAAGTTATGATGATATAGTTGCTGCACTTGAAGAATTAGGAGATATAGCAAGTCAGAAGTAGTAATAAGAAAATGTGTTGTTCGGTAATGAACTATATTTTTGCATCAAGTTGCTAATTTTTGATTTTAAGGAGAGGATAAAATGGATAAAGAAATTATAAAATCAATGAGAGAGGCAATAAAAAAGGATGATTTAAATTTGGTCAAAGATTTGCTTGGCACTAACGATGATTTGTTGGACGTGGATACGCCATTTGGTTCATGGTTACATGTTGCGGCAGATTTTGACAGGCTTGAAATTGCAAAATATTTAATCCATTCTGGTATTGATGTGAATCGAAAAGGTGGTATTTCAGGCGGTAATCCTATGAGAAGTGCTGCGAGACATGGAAATCTTGATATGGTAGATTTATTATATCAAAATGGAACAACATTAGATGTATGCCAGGCAACTCACAATCCTTTGTTTGGCGCTATATGTAAAGGTCATTATGAAGTGGCAAAATTTCTGATTGATAAAGGTATAGATATTACAGTAAGTTATTCAATTGGCAAGTTGGAAAATGTAGATGCATACGAGTATGCAAGACAATTTGGACAATTGGAGATTGCAGAATATATATTAGAAAAATTAAAAGAGAAAAAATTATAATGATGTTTCCAGATATAAAGCTTATTGTAGAATATATGTATTAATAGAGGAGAAACGAAAATGGTACAATATGAGATTTGTTTTGCAAATGAATTTGCGGAAGAAGTTATTATAGAATTGACCAAAGAAATGCAATTGCCATATTTAAGAGAAGATTTTTAATTGCATGGGATGAGCGGGATAAACATAGTACAAAGAATATATTTATGATTAAAGATAAGGAAAGGTTTATATGTGTTGATTGCAATGATAGGGATTGGCTTTTTGGTTTGGTTTTGATCCTGTGTTAAGATTTAGTACAAATTAAAATGAGAAGTTCTGCCTGCTAAGCAGCAGACGGGAATTTATCCTCTCATACAATGCTTCAAATTGGTTAGGAGACATATAGTCGCAATGACTGTGAATCCTAACTGTATTATAAAAGGTTTCAATGTATTCAAAGACAAGCCGGTAAGCATGTTTTTGATTTTGAATATTAAATCGGTTGAGCCATTCTCTCTTTATCAATGAATGGAATGACTCGATGCAGGCATTGTCATAAGGATAATCCTTGTGGGAATAGCTGCGCTGCATTTTTTCTGTGGCTTCGTGCCATGCGTTTGAAACGTATTGGCTGCCACGGTCTGAATGTATAATCAAGGGTAAGTCAGTATTTCTGACAGCTTTTGCTTTGTTAATGGTTTCAATAACGGTCGATACTTCTATGGTATCGGCAAGTGTCCAGGCAATGATTTTTCTGGCAAATAAGTCCATAATGCAATTCAGGTATACAAAGCCATCCTGTGTCCATATGTAAGTGATATCGGTGCACCAGACAGCGTTAGGACGTTCGGGGTTGAAATGCTCATCCAGAACATTGTGGAGTTCATCACTGAAATTGGAGTCTTTCGTTGTAGTGGTCCATGGTTTAATCCATTGAGCTTTTATGCCCATCGCGTGCATATATTTACCTACTGTGCGCTGGGAAATGATTTCGCCGGATCTGCGAAGTTCCTTGGTTATTTTAGGGGCACCGTAATTTTGTTTTGAATCATCATATATTTTCTGGATTTGCTTTTTGACAGCTTCTTTTCGCTGTCGAGAAGGGGAAACTTTCCGGTTGAGGAAAGCTCTGTATCCAGAGCGGGACACGCCTAAAAATTTCAGCATTCCGGAAGTAGAGACGAAGCGTAATAATTTTAGCAGCCTCTACCTTGGCAGAAACTTCGGTATAGATAGCTTCTGTTAATCTTTCCCCAGAATGCCCATGGCTTTTTTTAACACATCGAGTGCATCCTGAGCATCACGGAGCTCACGTTTTAGACGAGCGATTTCTTTCGCTTCATCTGATTCATAGTTTCCGGATCCTTTGAAAGGAATGTCGCCATCGTTATCTCTAAACTGGGCTTCCCAGCGAGCCAGGGTACTGATACCGATTCCGAGATTTTTGGCGCATTCCGCCTGAGTAAGGTCAGGATGTTCTATACGATAGTTGATAGCATCCAACTTAAACTGCTTGTTGTGTTGAGTTCTTTTACGTGACATAATGAGTTCCTCCTCTTGATTGTATTATACATTATTTCAAGGAAATATCTCATTTTGTTTTGTACTAATTAGATGCTAACACTATTTCGGATGATGATATTAAAGAGATGCTGGCAGAATTAGAGGATATGAGAAAGAAGGGATTAAATAAATGAGTTTACAATGGTTAGGGATGACAGGGAAAATTTAGAGGAGTGCTTATGGGATATGAAGGAATATAACATAAAAATTGGTACAGCTTTTCTTTTGGTAGTTGCTTATTTTGGAGTTATGCTTTTTTACACATTTTTAGATGTGGCGATTTGGAGAAAAGTTTTTCCCGATTTTTCAAACATAGTAAATATTATTACCATAGCGATATGTATATGTTTGTTTATCATATTTACAAAAAGAAGGACAGGTTATCAAATGCAGTTGTTGTCTAACATAAATTTTACAGGAATTATTTTAGCTGCTGGATGTTCCGTTTTATTTTTTCTGCTGTTAGGCAAGTGTTTAGATCCTATTTTTGAGAGTATTTTTCCACAAAGCGAGAAGCATTATCAAGAAATGATTCAAAGTCTAACCAAATTTCCAGTGACAAGTTTTATACAAGTATGTGTGCTTGCACCGTTTATTGAAGAAATACTTATGAGGGGAGTTGTTTTGAGGGGATTAAAAGACACTTATGGTTTTCCAACAGCATTACTGATTTCTGCAACATTTTTTGCACTTTTGCATTTTAATATGGTGCAAACTTTGTCAGCATTTGTATGTGGTATTGTTTTGGGGTTGCTCTATATAAAGACCAGTAGTGTATTTTGTTGTATGCTAGCACATTGTGGATATAACATGATATCCTATATTGTTATGATATATCCATATGCAAAATAGAAATGTTATTAAACGGGAGAGGTTATTATGATAGAGAATCATGAATTTTGGAATGCAATAGACAGGCTAGTTATGGAATCTGAGATAATCATTGACAGACCAAAGGGTACTGTCCATCCTAAATATCCTGATTTTATTTATCCTGTCGACTATGGATATTTGAAAAACGCAACTTCTATGGATAATGCGGGGATTGATGTATGGGTAGGCTCAGATGGCAGTCAGACGATAGATGCCATTATGTGTACTGTAGATTTGATGAAACGGGATTCTGAGATTAAGATTCTGATTGGATGTATTGAAGCGGAGAAGGAACTTATTTTTCAGACACATAATGAATCGCAACATATGAAAGGAATTTTGATTCGCAGACAAAATCAACGTCAGGTGGTGGAATAATTATGATTCGTGAGATTACAGAAAAAGATTAATTATAATGGCAAGATTTTTGTGCCCCAAAGCAATACAGAAAATGGGGAAGTGAATGTAGAAACGATATTCTGGTACTTTCAAGAAAATGATTTGTTTATTTTTCTATTGTAAGGCAAAAGTAAACTGTATATAATATAGTTAGGACGAATCCAGAAAGTAAGGAGATGATTGCTATGGCAATGACAAAGGTAGAAATTGATGTGCCGGAGGAAATTGTACCATATACAGTGCTGGAGGATAAAGAAGCACAAATAACAAGAAATGCAATGCTGGTATACCCTTATATTAAAAGTGGTGTCATGTCTCATGGAAAGGCGGCAGAAATGCTGGGACTTCATAAGATTGATTTGATTACATTGTATGGCAAATTAGGTCTGCCGTATTTTGATGAAACAGAGGAAGAATTTGAAGAAGATTTAGCAGTCTTGAAGAAATTAAGAGGTGCGGCAGTATGATAGTTATTTCAGATACTACGCCGATTATTTCCTTGATGAAAGCTGGACAGTTGGAATTGTTACAGAAACTGTTTGGTGTTGTATATATTCCAAAGGCAGTATATCAGGAGTTGACAGAGAATGAGGCATTTTCTGAAGAAGTAAGAATGGTACAGGAGTGTGATTTCCTTTATGTGGAAGAGGTGGACAATGAGAAATCCGTTACCATATTGCGGAATTTTACCGGTTTAGATGCCGGAGAAAGTGAGGCAATTATTTTAGCAGATGAAAAACATTCTGATGTGCTGTTGATGGATGAGTATAAGGGCAGGCAGGTTGCTAGAAAGATGGGGATTACGATTACTGGTACGATTGGAATTCTGACACAGGCATTTGATGAGGGTATGCTGACGAGAGAAGATGTGGAAGAGTGTATTGGGCGGTTGAAGGAAAGCGGGATACGGATAAGTGAGAAGTTGTATCAGAGGTTGAGGGAACATGTGGGGAAATGATATGGTAAAAGATGTATTGATTGTGTTAGGAAATGGATTTTCAATTGATTTTGTTAGCTTTATAAAAAAGAAAGATCAAATTGATTTATCCAATTTATTTTCTAATGGTGATAAGGTGTTATGGCCTGCGGACAATCAGCCTGGGTTTTTATCGAAGTACAGATGTCCAGCATTATGGGAATTGGGTGCAAGACCAAACATTAATGCAGTACAATCTAGTACAATCTTTTTTAATTAACTATACATTTACGATATTAGCGTTTGAACTTTGACATCTTCATTTGGATCAACATCCTGTAAATTCCATCCCCAGTGGTACACGACAGGGTCTGCATTTATCTCATCGAAGTACTTGTAGATACGTTCTTTAAGTTCTTCTTTTGAATCAACCCTGATTCCATGCAGAACCTGTTTCGTCATCTTGCTAAAGAAACCTTCTACAAGGTTTAACCAAGATGCATGTTTGGGTGTAAATACGAACTCAAAACGATCCGGACATGTTTCCAGATACTCAATTACCTTCTGGGAACTATGGACTCTCAGATTATCGAGAATGAGTCGTATCTTATCTCCTTTGGGGTACTTATCATCAAGTATTTTAAGGAAATCAATGTAGTCATTGCTGTTGTGCGTATCGCTTACGAGAGGAACCGCATCACCGGTTTGCAGGTCTATCCCCGCCAATAATGACACTGTTCCCAACCGTTTGTATTCATAATCCCGTTTGATGACCCCGCTTGTTTCTGTAGGCATTAAATCATCAGATGTATTTGCAATGGCTTGTATCCCCGGTTTCTCGTCGTATGATAAGATGTGAGTCATCGCTCCGTCATCAAACGGCAGCAGTCTGCCGTCTTTATCAAATTGAAGGGACAGCTGTTTATACACCAACAGCACGTTATGCATCTTGTCATCAAAATCAGGATCTCTTTTTTCGGAGTAGTATTGTATGCGAAATGGTTTTATATTGGCTTTGTCAAGGATCCTGTATACGCCGGATTCCGTGATGGTTGAGAGACGATCAAATCCTGCATCCTTTGCCGCTTTATTGATATGTTTTGTGAGAGAAGCGGTTGTCCATGTTTCAGCGGCATATCCAAGATCTTTAGGCTTCATGCAGGCAATGCTTATAAGCCACGTTTTTGCCTCACCTGTGATTTCTGCTTTACGACCGCGGCCTTCTGATACACTTAATACATCAAGCATGGTTTGACCGGCGTTGCGGTTACGATACTTTTGACACCAAAGTTCAACGGTATGTCGATTGACTCCGATTTCGTCAGCAACAGCCGTACTCGATTTGTTCTCCGCTTTCTTAAGAAGAATCCGAGCACGTTGATTTATTACTACAGGAGTCATTCCAGATTTAACGAGCTTTTCAAGTTCGGCTTTATCTTTAGGTTGTAATGTGAATTTCATGAGATACACCTCCATATTACGGTATGTGTATATAATACCACATTACGTGCGGGATGTATAGCCAATTAGAAAATACTATACTAGTACACTTAATAAACATAAGAAGAGGTTGGATGTCCTTCAAATGAGCTGGAATGTACATTTTTACAAATCAATGATAACTTGATTATAGGACACGATTCAGCCTTAATTCCTAAATGGATTTACATCATGCCTGATAAATTTATTGACTGAGCGTATCCACCATTTTTATTCCTGTATCATTAGAATAAAAAGACCCAGACACATCCGGGCCTTTGGTTCGTTTATGATACTGTGCTTCCCCTCACCCCGCCTGCCGGTAATTAGCCAGAAAATCTTTAAGCCGTCCGGTGGCTAGCTTTAAGTCGTCAATGCATGGAAGATACACAATCCGGAAATGATCCGGCGCATTCCAGTTGAAGCCGCTGCCCTGTACGATTAATACATGTTTTTCCCTTAAGAAATCAAGGGCAAACTGCTCATCATTGGTGATGTTGAATTTCTTTGTATCCATTTTCGGGAAAATGTAAAAGGCAGCGTCCGGTTTTACGGAACTGATGCCCGGTATGTCGTTAAGCGCTTTATATATATACTCCCTCTGTTCATAAATCCGTCCGCCGGGAAGGAGCAGCTCGTCAGCACTCTGGATTCCTCCAAGGGCTGTCTGGATAATGGACTGGGCCGGTACATTGGCGCACAGGCGCATGGAGGACAGCATATTCAGTCCTTCGATATAGCCTTTGCAATAGGATTTGTCTCCGCTTAAGGACATCCAGCCGCTGCGGTAACCGGCAATCCGGTGGGATTTGGACAGGCCGTTAAAGGTTACGCACATCAGATCCGGCGCCAGGGAGGCAATGGAAACATGCTTTTTGCCGTCCATAACCAGACGGTCATATATTTCATCAGAAAAGATAATCAGCTCGTATTTTCTTGCCAGTTCTACAATTTCCTCTAATATCTCCTTTGGATAAAGAACGCCGGTGGGGTTGTTGGGATTGATAATGACAATTCCCTTTGTCCGGTCGGTAATCTTGCTCTCCATATCCTTAATGTCGGGATACCAGTTGGCCTGCTCGTCGCAGATATAGTGTACCGGTTTGCCTCCTGCTAAGTTGGCAGCTCCGGTCCAGAGCGGATAATCCGGCGCAGGAATAAGTATCTCGTCTCCGTCATTTAATAATCCCTGCATACTCATGGTAATCAGCTCTGACACACCATTTCCGGTGTATATATCATTGATTCCCACATTGGGAATATTTTTCAGTTGGCAGTACTGCATAATTGCCTTTCTTGCGCCAAAAATTCCCTTGGAATCCGAATATCCCTGTGACTCCAGCAGATTGTAGCGGATATCCTGAATAATCTCATTGGGGGCGTTGAACCCAAAGGGATAGGGATTGCCGATATTTAACTTCAATATATCAATATTATTTTCAGCCATCCGGTTGGCTTCCTCCACTACCGGACCTCTGACATCATAACATACATTGTCTAATTTGTGTGATTTCTCAAACTGTCGCATTCTGGTTCCCTCCTTAGCATACCCTTATTCAGGCCGCGCCTGATTTGCTCATCTGTAATATTATAATCTCTTTTTCAGATTTTGTACACTCCCTAAAATGTACATTTCTTTGACAGGTTCCTTTGCTTTGTGAAAACACATCTGTTTTAAAAACAGCCAAGTATTTCGTACTTGACAGCGTCCTGAAAAAGTGTTATAACTGTATCATATCAAGTGGTACAGTTGAAAAAGGGATAGCATTTTCTGCTGTATGTGTAGGCAGATTTAATTTCTTACTGTATGTGAAGGCGGATTTCTTTAATTGCGGGGAAAGGAGGAAATATGGTCACATTGGACTTTAAGGGCAGTACGCCCATTTATGAGCAGATTGTGGAACAGATGAAATTCCATGTTATGCGGGGACATTTACAGTCTGGAGACAGCATACCGTCTGTAAGAAGATTGGCTTTAGAGCTTAAGATTACTCCGGGAACTGTGGCAAAGGCATACCAGGAATTGGAGCGTCAGGGAATTATTGAGACCATACGGGGAAAGGGAACCTTTATTGCGGGAAAACTGGAACTGAAGGTAGACGAGGCAAAGCTGTCCGAGATTAAACGGCGTATCCGGACAGACCTGATGGAACTGAAAATGATGGGCTATGACAGAAAGATGATTCTGGAATTAATAAAAGGAATGTATGAGGAGATGAGTGTATGATTGAAGTGAGAAATGTGGTTAAGGGATATACGAGGACGCCTGTGCTAAAGGATATCAGCCTTACGGTAGAGCGGGGCGAGATTCATGGACTGATTGGGGAAAACAGCGCAGGCAAGACAACGCTCATAAAATGCGTGGCCGGCATTTACCGGACGGATAAGGGCGAGGTTCTCTATGACGGCGCACCGGTCTATGATAATCCGGAGGTAAAGGAGAAGATTGGCTATGTGGCGGATTACAACGAATATATCCCGTATTATACGATACAGGGCATGGTGTCCATGTATAGAAAATTTTATCCAAGGTTCAATACGGAGAAATTCAATTCCTTTAATCAGGTCTTTGAACTGCCGGTGAATAAGAGAATCCATACGCTGTCTAAGGGACAGAAAATGCGTCTCGCCTTTATGCTGGAGGTGTCAAAGGAGCCGGATTATCTGATTTTAGACGAGCCCACTTCCGGTCTGGATCCGGTGGCAAAGGCAAGGTTTCTGGAAATGCTGATTACCGAGGTAGAAAATCAGGATATGGGAGTGCTCATCAGTTCTCACAATCTGGAGGGGTTGGAAAAGATATGCGATATGGTAACGATGATGCATAAGGGGGAAGTGGAACGGCAGATGAGTATGGAAGACATGAAAAATACCCTGGTAAAACTGAATGTGATTTTTGAATGTGGAGCGGGGAAAGAGCTTTACAGTTTGCCTCAGATTTTAAAGATTAGCAATGTGGGAAGCATTTATACCTTAGTGGTACGGGAGTATGACGAGGAACTGTCGGCAAAACTTAAGAAGCTTGGCGCCAGCCTGATTGAACCGCTGGATGTCTCTTTGGAGGAAATGTTCGTGATTTTGGAGGAAGCCAGAGAGAGGGAGACAGCAGGGAACGAGACGAGAGATAAGGAAACAAGGGCTAAGGGGACGAGAGGTAAGGAGACAAGGGAGAAGAAAACAGGAGATAAGGACGCAGAAAATGAGGAAGGTGAGAGCTAATGATTGGATTTTCAAAGATGAACCGGGTTACATGGAAGTTTTATCTGACTGCATTGCTGCTTTTGCTGCTTTTAACCGGGGCGGATTCCTTTTATGTGTGTGTGGAGGACAATTCCCAATATGACGGAAGGCTGTTCGTATACGGTATGGAGAACGAATCGGCAGGTACTTTTCTGGAAAAAAATTCGGACCTGCTGGAAAGCGGAAAATGCCTGTTTCAGATTTACAATGATAAGGTGATTGATTTTCAGATTTTCGGCTATTATCCCATGATACTTGTGTTGCTTCTTATTATGCTGTGCAGGCAGTATGTTTATATGGACCGGTCTTCAGCGGAATTTCAGCGGACGGTTCCGGTAAAACAGTGGGTGCAGGTTTTTCATGAATATTTTTCCATAATGGGAATATTGGTTCTGTCCGCCCTGCTGCAGCTTGGAATTTTTATCGCATACCAGACCAGCTATAACCGGGAGATGTTACATGCGGCGAAGGCGTTTTCCTTAGCGGCAGGTCCGGCAGAGCTGGTGTCTAAAGCCAATGGGGAGCTGTTCTGTTATTGGGGCGTGTATTTTATGTATATTGCGGCGGCGTTTACCTGGATGTACTTTGGGACATTTCTGGCAAAGCATCCTGTTGTCGGAGTGGCGGGTTCCCTTATGGTATACGGTTGTTTGAGATATGGAATAGAGTTTTGGACCTACTGGCTGTTTGACTTTCCCATGGGAAGGATTATGTATTCGATTATGGACATTTTCAATCCCGACCATAAGGACTATTTCATAAGTCATGGATATGATACTGTATTGGAGGGACTTGTGTCGCCCAAAAATACATTTAGCTTTCTTGGGGGATTTTATTCGGACGCGGAGGAAGTCTTACCGGTCATTGTATGTGTTATGCTGGCAATGATACTCGGTATGATTTTGATTATGGGACTGTTAAGCGGAAAGCGCGATTTGTCTAAAGGAAAGTTTTTATATTTCCCATGGATGGATTATGTCTTTTCCGTTGTATTTGTATTTTTTGTATTTTTTATCTTAAATGAATATGTAATGCTTGATAATGAATATGTTCAGATACTGATAGCGTTTATAAGCGGACTTGTATTCTTTTTGCTGATTCATCCATGGTCGGCGGGAAAAAGGAAAGTGCTGGAGGTGAAGTAAATGAAGAAATTATTGAGGCAGGAATGGAAATATTATCTGTTGTTTTTAGTTGTGGCAGTAATGTGGCTGTGCACGGGCAATCATGTCCGGGATTTGTTCGCAGATTCCCTGTCAATTGGCGTTTTAATAAATACGCCGGAACCCTTTAATATCATAGGCTTTGTGGGAGGTGATTTGGATTTTCGGGTAGGGAGAGCGTGCGTGGGCGGACTGTTGGGCGTGTCTGTCTGCCTGCCTGTGTTGGTTGTTTTACTGGTAGGGAAAGGTTTCATTTTCGGGGTGGAAAAGAACAGTTATGGAAGGGATTTTTTGCAGATGCTTCCGGTGAAACGGAAGGAAAGGATATGTTTTCATCTTCTGATGGACAGTTTATTGGTGCTGCTGGCTCTTACAATCTATGGCCTGATTTTTTACTTTAAAGTGAAAGGTTTTTTAGCGCAGGTCGAGATTAGTCTGCCATGGTTTGGAAGAGCCGTTGCCGGGATGATTGCCACAGATATCTGTTATCTTTGGTTTTTACTGGGTATTATTAATTTATTAGAGGTTCTTTTTGTGAATGGAAGAACCAGACTGGCGGGCGTGATCGCTTGCATGGGAATGTCGGCATACGCAGTGAACTGGCTGTTTGATCATAATACCGCCAGACCTTTTTATCAAAAACTGTTTGGCTTTTTATTTCAAAAACTTTCCGCTGGAAGATTCTATTCCCCGGAGTTGGCGGCAAAACTTAATAACCTGCCGGAAAATTGGGTACATAAGATGCTGACGCCGGAAATCCTTTATCAGGGAAGGCCACTGGAATATATGGCTGAGTATGTCTATGACGGAAAAACGGAGTTTGTGGGAACAATCAGTTTAAGCATACTCTTTGATTTTTCCAGATGGAGCTCCTTTGGCTGGTATGCCATGGCGTATCTTGTTTTGGGAGCGGTTCTCGCAGTCCTTGCAGTGCGGCTTTATCAAAGACAAGATTTGTCAAAAGAAGGCGTATATTTTTCATTTGTGAAATATTTAGTAAGCCTTATGGTAAGTATAACCATTTTTCTGGTGTTAAATGTAAACCCGGAAATGCCTGTCCACACTGTGTTGTCCGCAGCGGCGGCTGTGATTGCATTTTTTCTTATGGTGTTCGGCTTTTCCACAAAAGAGCAGCGAGAAGCGGTAATCGGGCATTTTGCAGTTGGAAAAAGATAAAAGTAGAAAAACTCTCTCATTTATAGTATAATGTATGCAGTTATGCAACCGATGACTTTTGATTATGGAGGAGAGAGTGTATTGAGAAATTTAGAGACGAACGTAAAGCGGCTGAGACGCCAGGTGTTTACAGAGGTGGCTAATCTGGCGTATCATTCGGATAATATCATTGACGATATCGAGGCGATTCCCTATAAGATTACGCCGGGGGATACGCCCCAGTATTGTGAAAGCATTTACAGGGAACGGGCGATTACCAGAGAGCGTATCCGTCTAGCCATGGGAATGTCTCTGCGGCCGGAGGATAAGCCGGTGCATTTAACCCAGGGGATTGAGGAGAGTAATATTGATGAGAAATATTATGAGCCGCCGCTGATGCAGGTGATTCCGGCGGCCTGCAATGCCTGTGAGCATAATGTGTACGAGGTCAGCAATCAGTGTAAGGGCTGTGTCGCCCATCCCTGCATGGAGGTCTGCCCTGTGGGGGCGATCCACATGGAGGACGGCAAGTCTGTGATTGACAAGAATATCTGTATCAAATGCGGCAAGTGCAAAAGCACCTGCCCCTATGACGCCATTTCCCACAAGCGCCGTCCCTGCGCGGATGCCTGCGGCGCTAACGCCATCGTAAGCGATGAATTGGGCCGGGCAAAGATTGATGAGAATAAATGCGTGTCCTGTGGTATGTGCATGGTTAATTGTCCCTTTGGGGCCATTGCGGATAAGTCCCAGATTTTTCAGTTAATCCGGGCGCTTCGCTCCGGCAGGGAAATCTATGCCGCCCTTGCCCCTGCCTTTGTGGGGCAGTTCGGCGAGTATGCCACTCCGGATAAGATTAAGGCAGCCCTCCTTAAAATGGGCTTTGCCGGAGTATACGAGGTGGCCATGGGTGCGGACATGGGGGCTATGACGGAGGCGGAGCATTATGTGGAGGAAGTGGCTGCGGGCAAGGTGCCGTTTTTGCTTACCTCCTGCTGTCCTTCCTGGGCCATGCTTTCCAAGAAGCATTTTCCGGAGACGATTGATAAGATTTCCAATGCCTTAACGCCGATGGTGGCGACGGCGAGAATGATTAAGAAGGCGCACCCGGATTCCTCCGTTGTGTTTATCGGTCCATGCGCGGCCAAGAAGTTAGAGGCTATGCGGCGGACAGTGCGCAGTGATGTGGACTTTGTCATTACCTTTGAGGAATTGGACGCTATGTTCATTGCAAAGGATATTGAGTTTGATGATTTCCGCATTGGCGAACCCATTGCGGACGCTACCGGCGCGGGCCGTGGGTATGCAGTGGCTGGCGGCGTGGCTAAGGCCGTTGAGGAGTGCATTAACGAATACTATCCGGGTACGGAGGTGCATATCGAACATGCGGAAGGACTGGACGAGTGCCGCAAGATGCTGATGCTTGCCAAGGCGGGCAAGAAGAACGGCTGTCTCATTGAGGGCATGGCCTGTCCCGGCGGCTGTATTGCCGGTGCGGGAACCAATATACCCATTAACCAGGCTGTGGTTCAGGTGCGCAATTTTGTTAATTCTACCCGCAAGGCCATACCGGACAAGGATGTGGTTAAGGATTATCACCCGGAGGAGTAGGCGTTATCCTTTGGGGAAACGATATATATTATAGGAAAAGGACGGATTGAGATGTATAATTGGTTAATCGGAATGGCAAATACCGGCGACAGCTCTAAGCCTTGGTTGATAGCCATATGTTTGATTGTATCCATTATTGTGGTGGTAGCCCTCTTTATCATAGGACAAAAGGATAAGGGCGGCAAGGACGATAGAGATAAGAGACGGTAATATAAGCGGCAGATGCCGGGGAATGGAACGGTTTTTACATGAGCAATTTTATATACAGCCTGAATGCCACCATGCCTGTGTTTTTAGTTATGCTTTTGGGCTGGTGGTTAAAAAGGCTTAAATTCTTGACAGATGATTTTGTATCGGTGGGAGATAAGCTGGTGTTTAAGGTGGCTTTGCCGGTACTGGTATTTAAGGATATTGCAGGGGCAGATTTGTCCCATGACTTCAATTTAAAATTTGTGCTTTTCTGTTTTTTTGGCACCTGCATTTTCTTTGGCGTTACCTGGCTTATGGCAGAGCTTTTTATCAAGGACAAAAGCCTGGTGGGTACGTTTGTGCAGGGGAGCTTCCGGGGCAGCGCCGCAATTCTTGGCATTGCCTTTGCGCAGAATATATACGGGGACAGCGGACTGGTGCCGATGATGATTGTAGCGTCCATTCCTCTGTTCAATATTTTTTCTGTCATTGTGCTGATTCGGAGCGTCAATGCGGGAGAGACCAACCGGGCGGCAGTGATTAAAAAAACTCTGTGGGGAATAGTGACGAACCCCATTATTATCGGAATTTTCGCAGGGATTCCCTTTGCCCTGCTGCATATTGAATTTCCTTCCATTGTGGCGAAAACCATTGACAGCGTGGGCTCTCTTTCCACGCCTTTGGCGCTGCTCACCATAGGGGCAGGCTTTTCTACCGGGGCGGCGGCAAAACAGTGGAAGCTGACTTCGGTTGCCACTGTAATCAAGCTGATTCTGATACCGGGCATCTTTCTTCCGGTGGCTGTAGCTATGGGCTTCCGCAATGAAGAACTGGTGGCGCTGCTGATTCTGACCGGCGCACCTACAACCGTAAGCTCTTACATTATGGCAAAGAATATGGGAGGCGACGGCGTACTGGCCTCCGGAATTGTAGTCGCGACCACCCTGTTCTCCTCTGTTACCCTGACTCTGATAATATTTATCCTGAAAACTTTTTCTTACATATAGGTGGAGACAGAGGAATGATAAAAATGGTTGAAACGGGATATTAGAAATGATATATTAGTAGCATGGCGAAAGCCATAGGAAAGTACCCATGACGGGGTGGTAGCCTCCCAATGCTTAATGACCGGCTTGCCGGAATACATAGGAAGGGAGGTGGCGCTATATGACAGCTTTTGAAATCATTTCGATTTTGATAGGTATATTAACTTTGTTGTGTGCCTTTGGCAGCCTTATTGTAGCGTTGCTTGCCTTTCTCCAAAAGAGAAAGAAAAAGCGAAAATAAAAATGCCTATCCTGTCTGACTCACAGGATAGGCGGTGTCCGTAAGGACATTGAATGACTTGGGAGCATCCACTTTTGGAGTGGGTGCTTTCCTTTTCTGACACCACTATATCATAATTTCCACATACATTCAACTAAAATTTTTATTGCGCTGTCTGCAACCCTTTAGCCCTCCCATATAGGCTATGTTTGGCTTCTGGCAGATATGTTTCTATTATCCGCCATTTCTATATTTGTGGCACCCGCCGAAAGTGAAATTCTATCCCATTTTTTCCGCACTGTTTTCGGTTTTAAGAAATCCTGCTGCCTGTCTGTCCTGCCTGCTTTATTGCATGTGCTCTCGAAGAACTCGCACCGGGAAGGGGTAGTTGGCAACATCAGCAGCCCCTTTGAAAACGCCGGTACTTGCGGAGGACTTCAATTATTACAGGATAATACCGTTTACAAGTCCTCCGCTTATGTACCGCTGCGTTTTCAACAGAGCGAAAGCGTGGCTGCAGATGTTTGCTCAACTACCCCTTTCCGGTGCTCAGACACTTCTCCGCACATGCGGCAGGCAGGACAGACAGGCAGCGGATTTCTAAAAAACCGCGTGTCAGAAAAAATGGGATAGAATTTTCATTTCGGCGATATGTCACGAATGTCTGGGCGGATAATAGAAACATATCTGCCAGAACCGGAAAGGTAACTGTGGAGGGCAGAAGGGTTAGCGCAGTTTGGCAAATTGGAAAAAATTTAAAATCTAAAGTTGCCATTATGGAAATTATCTGTTATTCTATATGGGTATGATTAATAAAATACGGTCAGGACAAATGAGTCATAAGGGAAAAACCTATGGCTTATTTTTCTGAGCGGCCGGATGAAAGGATACAGGAGGATAGAGGTATGGATAAGATTAAGATGACAACCCCGTTAGTAGAGATGGACGGGGATGAGATGACCAGAATACTCTGGAAGATGATTAAAGATGAGCTTTTGCTCCCATTTATCGATCTGAAGACGGAATATTATGATTTAGGTTTGGAGCATCGGAATGAGACAGATGATCAGGTGACCTTTGATTCCGCAGAGGCAACGAAAAAATATGGAGTAGCGGTTAAGTGCGCCACCATTACCCCTAATGCGGCCCGCATGACCGAATATAATTTGAAGGAAATGTGGAAATCTCCTAACGGGACTATCCGTGCAGCTTTAGACGGTACAGTGTTCCGCGCCCCCATTGTGGTAAAGGGAATTGAACCCTGCGTAAAGAACTGGGTTAAGCCGATTACTTTGGCAAGACATGCTTACGGCGATGTCTATAAGAATACAGAGATTCAGGTGCCGGGAGCAGGAAAGGCGGAATTAGTATTTACCGGTGAGGACGGTACGGAAATCCGGGAGACCATACATGAGTTCAAGGGTCCCGGCGTGATTCAGGGTATCCATAATCTGGACGAGTCCATTTCAAGTTTTGCAAGGGCATGTTTTAATTATGCGCTGGACACAAAGCAGTCGGTATGGTTTGCCACCAAGGATACCATTTCCAAAAAATATGACCACAGATTCAAGGACATTTTCCAGGAAATCTATGATGCAGAGTATGACGAGAAATTCAAAGCGGCGGGGATTGAGTATTTCTACACCCTGATTGATGATGCGGTTGCCCGCGTGATGAAAGCGGAGGGCGGATTTATCTGGGCCTGCAAGAACTATGACGGTGATGTGATGTCAGACATGGTTTCCAGCGCATTCGGCTCTTTGGCTATGATGACCTCTGTGCTGGTGTCTCCTTCCGGTGTGTATGAGTATGAGGCTGCCCATGGAACAGTGCAGCGCCACTATTACAAGCATTTGGCAGGAGAGGAGACCTCCACGAATTCTGTGGCAACCATTTTTGCATGGACAGGCGCATTAAGAAAGCGTGGAGAGCTGGACAATATTCCGGAGCTTATGGCCTTTGCGGATAAGTTAGAGGCGGCAACCTTAGGCACCATTGAATCCGGCAAGATGACGAAGGATTTGGCGCTGATCACCACGATTGACAATCCGACGGTATTAAATTCCGAGAATTTCATCAAGGAGATTCGAAAGAGTTTAGAGGCGGCTTTATAATTTTACATAGTCAGCCTTCCCATATGGGATATTTATGTTTGTCGGCCTCTGTAATCCGGCGTATGACGCGGCATGGATTTCCTGCCGCAATGACGCCGGAGGGGATATCCCTGTTGACGACGCTGCCCGCCCCGATTACCGTATTGTCTCCAATGGTGACGCCGGGCAGCACGCTGACATTGGTTCCGAACCACACATTATTGCCAACCTGAATCGGCAGGGCGATTTCTAAGCCCTCGTTCCGCTGCGTGGCGTCTATGGCATGTCCTGCCGTTGAGAAGACGCAGTTTGGCGCAATAAATACATTATCTCCAAAGGAAACCTTTGCCCCGTCTAAGATAACGCAGTTGTGATTGGTATAAAAATTATTTCCCACAGAAATGTTAAATCCGTAATCGCAGTAAAATGGCGCGGTAATCACGATATTTCCTTTTATCTCGCCCAATATCCGGTGCAGCAATTCATTCTGCCTTTGCATATCGGAAGGTTTGCAGTTATTAAATTCATAACAAAGATCTGCGCATTTGGTTCTTGCCTCGGCAATCTCCTTGTCATAGTTTGCATCGTACAAATATCCCGCCTGTGCCTTTTCCCATTCTGTCATCTTCCTATCCTCCTGAAACAATCGTTATATATATTATTGTGAATAACATAATTTTGTTATTCTGATTTGCTTTTTTGTATTATACTTGACTTGCCGCAGGAAGTAAAACAATTTTTTTTCGTTATAGAAAAAAGATACCCTGTCACGTTGTAGAAAAAGAATCAAAGCAAAAGAAATTTTGCTGTAAGATGCAACTATGATACAATTATGGAGTAAATAATAACAGGAAAGAATAAGGTTTACCGGAAGGATTTAATAATAAGGATAAGCAGGTGGAGCCTGCGCTGACGGATGAAAGGATACTATGATGATAAAGATTTTGATTGTAGAAGACGAGGAACCCATTTCCGATTTGATTCGGATGAATTTAGTAAAGGCGGGCTATCATTGTGAGTGTGCCTTTGACGGCAATACCGCGGCGGATATCTTGAGCCAGGAGCGTTTTGATTTGGTGCTCCTTGATATTATGCTGCCGGGCATTAATGGATATGAGCTGTTAGATTACACGAAAACTTTGGACATGCCGGTGATTTTTATTACGGCCATGGGAGAATTAGACGACAGGGTAAAGGGGTTAAAGGCCGGAGCAGACGACTATATCACAAAGCCCTTTGAGATTGTGGAGCTGTTAGCGAGAGTGGAGACCGTATTGCGCCGGTACCACAAGGCAGACGATAAAATATCTGTATTGGATGTGGAGATTGACATTCCCTCCCGCGTGGTGATGAAGAACGGAAAACAGATTATGCTGACATTAAAGGAATTTGAACTGCTTTTACTTTTCGTCCGCAACAAAAATATTGCCCTTTACCGGGAAACCATTTATGAAAATGTATGGGAGAGCAGTTATCTAGGGGATAGCAGAACCGTTGACCTTCATGTCCAGCGGCTTCGAAAAAAGCTGGAATGGGAGGACAGGATCAAGGCGGTATATAAGGTGGGATACCGGTTGGAGATACCCGAGGAGTAAAGACGCAGATTTGCGAATAAAGCGGATTGGAGAAAGCATGAAGATATATGGAAAGGTTTTCTTAAGTACATTTATATTGGCGGCGTTGTCCTTTAGCATTTTTGGGACGCTGATAATTCAGACGGTATTTCATTCTGCCCTGGACCGGGAAATTGAGATAGGGAAAAATCAGAATCAGATGATAAAGCTGACTTATGAAACCACATTAAATTCCGTACCGGATTTATATGAATATGCCGGTGTTCAGATTTTGAATGAGTTGGCGCAGTCCCTAAACAGTTGGATGGACACAGAGAAAACGACCATGCAGATTATAGATTCCTATGGCCCTACCATATATTCAGATACAGACCGCAAACCGGACGCCCTTTTGTTAGAGCAGGTAAGCCTTGAAGAGAGCGGCTATCAGATTTATCAGGAAGGGAGCCGGCATTATCTGGATGTGGCCAGCGTCATAGATTTTCGGTTAAGCCAGAAACAGCTATACTTGGTAACGACTACGGATATATCCCATATATTTGAAGAACGGAAGCAGATGTTCCATACCTATCGGACGACGATTCTTTTTATGCTGGCCGGCGTGGCGGTGGTTACTTTTATTATCTCTTATTTCCTGACACACTCTGTGCGGCAGCTTTCCGGCATTGCGAGAAACTATGCAAAGGGGAATATGTCCGCCCGGGCGAAGGTGTCCGGTCATGATGAGGTAAGCGTGTTAGCCCAGGATTTTAATGTTATGGCAGACCGGCTTTCAGACAGAATGTTATCCTTAGAGGACCAGGCAAAGCGGCAGGAAAATTTCACCTCCGCCTTTGCCCACGAACTGAAAACGCCGCTGACCTCCATTATCGGTTATGCGGATATGATCCGCTCCATGAATCTTACCGAGGAGGAACGCATTAAGGCGGCGGGCTATATTTACTCTCAGGGCAAGCGGTTAGAGGCGTTGTCCTTTAAACTGTTAGAGCTGATGGTGTTAAAAAAGCAGGATTTTGAATTTGTCAATATGGACGCCCATTATTTTATTGAGACGGTCTTTGACTTAGCGGAGGTTGGCACCTTAGAAAAGAATATGGAGTTGAAAATGTCTGCGGAAAAGGGAAAGGTATACGGGGAGAAGGATTTATTGATTTCCCTTTTTGCCAATCTGATTGATAATGCGAGGAAGGCGTCGACAGAGGGACAGCGGATTTGGATTGAGGGAAGGACGGCTGGGTCCGGCTATGAAATCAGCGTGCGGGACGAGGGGAGAGGGATTCCTAAGGAGGACCTTTCTAAAATTACCGACGCCTTTTATATGGTGGACAAATCCCGCTCCCGCAAGGAGGGCGGCGCAGGGCTTGGCATGACGCTGTGCAGCCGGATTGTGCAGATACATGGGGCAAGCTGGGATATAGAAAGCGAGCCCGGCAAGGGAACGACAGTGAGCGTAATCCTAAAAGGAGAAAATGAGATTCCTGCAGACCGTCCGGCTGGAAAGGACAAGGGGAAAGCGGAAGGCCATACAGACAGCCCGGATGGGAAGGATAAGGGGAAAGCGGAAAAGCATACAGACAGCCCGGATGGGAAGGATAAGGGAAAAGCGAAAGGCCATACAGGAAGGAAGGACGGGGTGATGGAATGAGAGGATTTTTGACATGGATAGTAACGTTGGCGTTGGCTGCCCTGCTCGTGCTTGGCGTTGTTTTTCTCCCGGAATACATTACGGACCAGTACGATACGGAATATTTAAACTCCTACCGGCTCTATGCGGAGAAGCAATCGGACGCTATGAATACAAGCCTTACCCCGGCGGAAAAGCTGAGTATTCTTGGAGAGGGAGATAAAAATATTGTTGATGTGGTAGTAAAAGAAGATTACCAGGAGCTTAAGAAAAACGACAACAGGCTTTTGGAACGGTTAGAGGAGGAAATCATAAAGTTAGAGGACAAATCTCTGCTGCCGGTTGTCAGCGATAAACTGGATATGAAGAAAGATTATGATTATGCCAGACTGATTGCGGTTACGGTAAGCTATAAGCCGGGAAAAATCATATATTTATGGAAAGTGGCTTTTACTACGGGATATGGCTCCGATATGGATTTCTGGGTAGACGCAGACACCTATCAGATATATATGGCGGAATTGGTATGCAGCAGCGCGGTTTCTCCTTATATCAGTGAGATAAGGGAGAAATGGGCAGAGGATGAAAAAGGAATTGCCACTGCGTGGGGAATTGCCAGGAACGGACTTGCTGAGCATTGGGGCAGGGCCTATGTAGATTATCTGTTGGGGGAAGAAGAAAAAAAGGCTGGCGATGAAAAGGAAGGGGAAAAAATTACGGAAATTAGCGTAGGTGATTCTGATATCATATTTGCCACAAAGGATACGGTAAGCTGCAATATGGAATTTTGGATATCCGATATCGGAAAGATTAACTGCAACATGTATAACTATGGCGTTGACGAAGTAGATGGGGACTATGGTGATTTCCGCTTTGAAGTGGAGAACTTTAATGACGGATATATAAAAATGAATGAGAGCGATTCAAAGTCCACGTATGAAGACGGCTTTAGTGAATCGGCAGCTTATTAAAATGATACAAAAACGATGCCTTTTGCGTGAAAAAATGATACATTTACCGGATATACTGATGTTATCAACACACAAGGAGGCATTTTTATGCGTCGCAGGAGAAAGAGAAAAATCACTCTGAAAAGGAGGCTGCAATGGTTAGGCGCATGGTCTGTGCTGATTTTTGCCGTGCTGCTTACGGGTGGAATTGTGGCCGGTACTTTTGTGGGAATACGGAAATTTTGTGATAATTATGCGCAGAAGAAAAGCAGGGAGGCTGCCGCCACCCATATAAATGAGAGGAAAACGCAGTCAGGGGGGAATAGTAAGCTGGAAAAGGACTTGCAGCCGGATAAGGAAAGCGGCAATTTACAGGAGGAGGAAGAAGACATGTTGCAGGAGGGGGAGGAAGATCAGTTAGAGGAGACTTTAATCCTAGTCAATAAGTCCTTTTATCTGCCTACCAACTATGAGGTTCCTCTTATTTCTCTGGATAACGGACAACAGATAGCGGAGGTCATGTATGGAGATTTGCAGAATATGTTAATGGACGGAGCGAGGGCAACCAAAAGCACGCTGTTGGTCTCCAGCGGTTTCCGAACCTCCGAAAAACAGGAGCAGCTGTTGAAAGAGGAGATTGAAAAGAATATCAATGCGGGAATGGGCGAGGATGAGGCAAGAAAGGATGCCTTGATGACTGTGGCACCGGCCCATTACAGCGAGCACGAAACAGGCCTTGCCGTGGATATTGTGTCTGTGGCAAACCAGCGGTTAGACGAAACCCAGGAAGATACAGCGGCTAACCAGTGGCTGCGGGAAAACTGCGCGGATTACGGATTTATTCTCCGCTATCCCAGAGGAAAGGAGGACGTTACCGGCTTTTCCTATGAATCCTGGCATTTCCGGTATGTGGGTAAGGCTGCGGCGGAAGAGATTATGCAGCGGGGAATTACCTTAGAGGAATATTTAGGAGGATAGTTCTTCCCAAACGGTATAGAGGGTTTCTAATTCTTTGGTGGCGGCGTCCTGCTCAAGGGAAAGCTCCGTCAGCTTTCCGGCGTCAGACGCATTTTCCGGCAATGTCATTTCTTCATTCAGCCGGTCAATCTGCTGTTCTAATTCCTCAATCCGGTTCTCGGTTTTTTCAATGTCGTTAAGGCGTTTCCGCTCCTTTGCCTGCGCCTCTTTATTTTTCTTCCAGTCTTTTTTGCTGTCGGTTTCTTCTTTGACGGCTTTGGGGGCCGTTTCCGTATCAGCGGCGGCAGCAATCTTTTTTTCCATGTAGTAGTCATAGTTGCCGCTATAGGAGGTAACGCCTGTAGCCTGCAGCTCAAGAATCCTGGTGGCAGTCCGGTTGATAAAATAGCGGTCATGGGACACATAGAGCACCGTGCCCTCATAGTTATTCAGGGCGTTTTCTAAGATTTCCTTGGAGGTAATGTCTAAATGGTTGGTAGGCTCGTCCAAAATCAGAAAATTGGCGTTGGAAAGCATAAGCTTGGCAAGACTCACCCGTCCCCGCTCGCCGCCGCTTAACTCTTTGATCTCCTTCATGACCTCGTCGCCGGTAAATAAAAATGCCGCCAGTACATTGCGGATTTTCGTGTTAGTCATATCCGGATATGCATCATGGAGTTCATCTAATATGGTCTTATCCGGGTGGAGAAGCTGGTGCTCCTGGTCGTAGTAGCCGATATACACCTGAGAGCCTAAAGCAATCCGCCCGGAATCCTTTGGCAATAACTGGTTGATGATTTTCAAAATGGTAGTCTTTCCGGCGCCGTTATTTCCAATCAGCGCTACCCGTTCTCCTCGCCTGACATCTAAAGATACATCAGAAAATAAGGGCTTGCTGTCATAGGATTTGGAAAGCCCCTCAACGGTCAGCACATCATTGCCGCTGGTAATGGCAGGCGTTAGGGTAAGGCGCATCTCGTCATGAATCTGCCGGGGCTTTTCAATCCGCTCCATTTTGTCAAGCAGTTTTTCCCGGCTTTCCGCCCGTTTGATGGATTTTTCCCGGTTAAACTGCTTAAGCTTTGCAATTACTTCCTCCTGATGTTTGATTTCCGCCTGTTGGTTCATATAGGCACGGTATTTGGAGAGACGGATTTCTTCCCGCTTTCCTGCATAGTAGCTGTAATTGCCATGGTAGAGAGCGCCGCAGGCGTTTTCCAGCTCCAATACCTTAGTGACAATCTTATCCAGAAAATACCGGTCATGGGATACGATAATGACGGCTCCGTCATAGCTTTTTAAATATCCCTCGAGCCAGGCAATGCTGTCAAGGTCCAGATGGTTGGTCGGTTCGTCTAACAAGAGGACGTCCGGCTTGGAAAGCAGCAGCCGGCCAAGAGCCACCCTTGTCTTTTCCCCACCGGAAAGCTCTGCAACCGGGCGGTCAAATTCTTCCTCGGAAAAGCCGAGACCTTTGAGGATACCGGTAATCCGGCTCTCAAACGCATAGCCGTCCTGCATTTCAAAGATATGGTTTAAATGGTTATAGCGGCGGAAGGCTTCCTCTAACTCCTCACCCGATAAATGTTTCATATCGGTTTCTAACTGCCGAAGCTGGGTTTCCAATTCAATGGTCTCTTGCTTCACATCGAGAAGCTCCTCATAAATGGTCTTGCCATAATAGATATCCTGATGCTGCGCCAAGTAGCCTAAGGAGACGTCTTTTCCGATGATAATCTGTCCCTCGTCAGCGGTCTCCTCCTTCATAATGATTTTGAGAAGGGTGGATTTGCCTGCGCCGTTAATGCCGACAATCGCCAGCTTTTCCTTTGCCTCTATATGAAAATCAATGTGATTCAAAATCTCATGGGCGCCGTAGGCCTTTGAGATATTCTGACATGCTAATACCATGATTTCGTTCCTCTGTCTGGTTTTCCTGCCGCAAGGTTATATTTCATAGATATAATTTGTGGCGGAAAGTTCTGTCTGGGTATCATTTTTAATGGATAACTCCGGCGGAGTAATGACCACTCTTGTCTTTTCCGGTATGGAGCTGGTGATAAAGGCGCCGCCTCCGATAACCGATTCCTTACCGATAACAGTCTCGCCGCCTAAAATGGTGGCGTTGGCGTATATGGTAACCCGGTCCTCGATGGTAGGGTGGCGCTTGACGCCGGATAAATGCTGTCCTCCCCTGGTGCTTAAGGCGCCTAAGGTAACGCCCTGATACAGTTTTACATAGTCCCCGATGATTGTGGTCTCGCCGATGACAATGCCGGTTCCGTGATCCATAAAGAAATACTTTCCAATGGTCGCCCCGGCGTTAATGTCAATTCCGGTTTTGCTGTGGGCGTGCTCGGTCATAATGCGGGGGATAAACGGAACCTTCATCTGATACAGTTCATGGGCGATGCGGTAGACCATGACGGCGTAAAAGCCGGGATAAGAAAAGATAATCTGCTCCCGGTTCTTGGCCGCAGGGTCCCCGTCATAGCCGGCCTGTACATCTAACAAAAGCATTTTCTGAATGTCCGGAATGGCAGTCAGAAAATCCTGACAAATTTGTTCCGCCTCGGCCATGAGGGCGGGGGTGGCGGAAGTAATATCCGGTTCCCGTTCATAGGCAAGGGCTAAAGCCACCTGTTCGGTCAGCTTGGAATGAATATCAGAAAGAAGCTGTCCCGTATAGTAGTCTGCATTGTGGATATGCACCGGTTCGGTATTAAAATAACCGGGAAATAGTACCATTTTTAAGTCATTTAATATGTCGATGATTCCGCTTCTGGTGGGAAGGGATTTGCCGGACTTACCCATTAACATATCGCTTTTGGCATAATTATCGGTAATTGCGCTGACAATGTCAGGCAGGATATCATGAAATTGCTGGTTCATAACGGCCTCCATTCAGTTTCCTATATTTACACATTATGCACTAGTATAACACAGGTTTCAAAAAGAAAAAAGGCTTGCAAAAAAACTATCAGGTGTTAAAATAGGTAAATATTCAAAAAAAACCAAAAATTTCAATAATTTTGTTTGCTAAGAGGAATGGTTTCCTGTATAATGGTTTATTATGTGAGATTGCATGAATAAAGGGAAAAGGGGATTAACATGAGAAAGGCGTTAGATGTTAATAATATTAATCCATTTTTACAGTCTACCATGAGTGTGTTTGAAACGGTTACCCAGTTGAAGTTGTCAGTGGGGAAGCCTTCATTGGCAGGTTTTTCTTTTACTAAACCTACCTATACGATTACTGTAGGCGTTGTCGGGCAGATGAAGGGACAGGCTGTACTGGCTATGGAATTGCCAAGGGCGTTAGAGATTGCGGGTAAGATGATGTTTGGCATGCAGGTGACGGAGTTAGACGAGATGGCAAGCTCGGCGTTAAACGAGTTAAGCAATATGATTATGGGGAATACGGCAACTATATTTTCAACCCAGGGGAAATTAATAGATATTACGCCCCCTATTTCTGTGCTGGGGACTGATTTGCAGATTCGTTCGGATATTGATCCAATCTGTGTGCCCTTGCTGTTAGACGGAACGGAATATCTAAAATTATACATATGTGTATACGAGGAGTAAACCAAGGTTAGAAAGGCAGAGTGAGCATGAGTAAGATTATTGGAAGAGGCATTACCTTTGATGATGTATTGTTAGTACCGGCATATTCCGAAGTCATTCCCAATGATGTGGATCTGAGCACCCGTTTGACAAAGAAGATTCAGCTTCACATTCCGCTGATGAGTTCCGGAATGGATACCGTTACGGAGCACAGAATGGCTATCGCCATGGCGAGACAGGGCGGAATCGGCGTGATTCATAAGAATATGTCCATTGAGGAGCAGGCGGAGGAAGTAGATAAGGTAAAGCGTTCAGAGAACGGCGTTATTACGGATCCGTTTTCCCTGACGCCGGAGCATACCTTAGATGATGCGGACAAGCTGATGGCAAAGTTTCGGATTTCCGGTGTGCCAATCTGTGAGGGTAGTAAGCTGGTGGGAATTATTACCAACCGCGATTTGAAATTCGAGACGGATTATTCCAAAAAGATTAAGGAGTCCATGACTACCGAGAACCTGATTACGGCAAGAGAGGGCATAACCTTAGAGGAAGCCAAGAAGATATTAGCGGCGGCGAGAAAGGAAAAGCTGCCTATCGTGGACGAGAATTTTAACCTAAAAGGTCTGATTACCATTAAAGATATTGAAAAGACGATTAAATATCCGAATGCAGCCAAGGATTC